>CAZSTI010000039.1:0-2964 GCA_964609995.1 uncultured Muribaculaceae bacterium | reverse complement strand
CCCCTTTTTATTCTTTTTGAGACTGTTTCTTCAGGGGGGCAGTCTCTATTTTTATTAAAATATAATTAAAGAGGTTAAATATGAATTATTCAAAAAAAGAAATGAATTTCGATAGAACGTTAGAAGTATTAAATAATGATTATAATAGTTTCAATGATTCAATAAGTTTGATGTTTCAAAATTTATTGGGTTTTTCTATTGCCGCAACAATTCAAATTTTTAGAGATAAAATTAATTCAGATTATGAATTTACTCAAGCTTTATTAAAGTCTTCTTTTTGGTTTTTATTGATAGATAATATTATTATAAATAATAGAAGAAATAACTTTAAAAAAGATAAAATCGAGGCTTATAAAAACATAAGAGAGATTGCTTATAGTTTAAATTTAATCGGTATAAATGTTACTGAATCCGATTTAACAAAAGCAGTAAAAGAAAAAATAGATAAAAATATGGATTATTATAAAGTAATTGATATGTTTAATAATATTACTTTAATATCATTAAAAAGAGAAAATGGTGATGTAATATTTGGTGAAGGAATAGATGAATATGATAAAGTAGAATTAAATGAAATAGGTTCGGTTGCTATAAAAAAAGATCATAATCTTGATGTTATACCAAGTAATAAAACTATAGATAGAAACAATTATTTAGATGTTAAAACGTATTTTGAATTAGAATATGAACAAGATAATAATGAAGGTAAAATTACTTTTTGGAAAAGCGATGAATGTATTAAAATAATAAGTACTGAGGGAGATGTAAAAAAATTAAATAAAAAAGAAAAATATTTAAAATTAGGTTTAATTCTTCAAAGTATTAATTATAAAGATACTTATGAAATAAATGGATTAATTAAAAAAAAGATGTAAAGCAAATATGTAAACATCTTTTTTTTTATAAAAATTTATTTATTCATAAAAAAATATATGATAATATTTATACATTAGGAGGAAATTTATGGATTTTAATGGTAAAGTAGTAATTGTTACTGGTGCAGGTGGCGGAATAGGAAGAGCAATATCAAAAAAGCTTGCAAGTAAGGGAGCTAAATTAACATTGGTAGATATTTCAGAAATGAATTTAATAGAAACTGCAAATCAATTAGGATTAGTAGAAGAAAATTACTTAATACAAGTTACTGATGTATCAAAAGAAGAACAAGTTAAAATGTATGTAGATGAAACAATTAAGAAATTCGGAAAAATAGATGCATTTATTAACAATGCTGGTGTAGAAGGAAAAGTTGCAAGTATAGTTGAGACTAATTCAAATGACCTAGATTTTGTTTTAAATATAAATGTAAAGGGTGTTTATTATGGTTTAAAACATGTTATGCCACATATGATGAATAACAAATATGGAAGCATAGTAAATACTGCTTCAGTAGCGGGATTTATAGGTTCTCCAGGATTAGCGCCTTATATTGCTAGTAAACATGCGGTACTAGGTTTAACTAAAACCGCAGCATTAGAAGGAGCATCATTTAATATAAGAGTAAACGCAATATGTCCAGGACCAGTCGATAATAGAATGATGAGATCAATTGAAGAAGGTGCTGCTCCTGGAAATGGAGAAGCAGTAAAAAAGAATTTTGAAGTAAGTATTCCTTTAGGAAGATATGCTACAAACGAAGAATGTGCTGATTTAATTTATTTCCTAGCATCTGATGAAGCAAAATATATAACTGGTCAAGCAATTAGAGTTGATGGTGGAATGGGAGCTAAATAAGATATTAGAAAACTAATATCTTTTTTTATGTTATAATATTTATTATTAGAAAGGTGCTATTATGTATAGAAAAACATATGTCGAAATAGATTGTAATAAATTAGAAAATAACATAAAAAAAACCATTAAAACTTATAATAGTTATAAATATTATTTTGGAGTTGTAAAAAATAATGCTTATAATCATGGTATTGAGTGTATAAAATATATGATTAATTCTGGTATCAATTATTTATGTGTTGCAATTTTAGAAGAAGCTCTTGAAATTAGAAAAATCGATAAGAATATTCCTGTTCTTATTTTAGAACCTATTGAATTAAACTCAATTAAAGATGCATTTGATAATAATATTACAATTACTATTGATGATAGAAATCAATTTGATAATCTATTAAAATCGAAATTAAAAGGAAAATTTCATATTAAAATTAATTCAGGAATGAATCGTTTTGGTTTGAATAATAAAGAAGATGTTGCTTATATAGTAAATAATGCAAATAATAATTTATTAAATGAAGGAATATATACACATTTATCTAATGGAAGTATATATTCAGAAGAATATTCAAAAGCAATATCTAAGTTTGTTGAATTAACTTCTCTAATTGATTTAAATAACATACCTATTGTTCATTTGGATCGTTCTTTAACTATGGAACAACACGATAAATTACCTTTTGCAAATGGAGTTAGAATGGGTATAATTATGTATGGCTTTGCAAATCCAGGTTATTTTCCTTCAACAAAAGTAAAAATTATTAATACACTTTTGGGGAAAAAAATAATTACTATTGATCCAAAATTACATTTAGAAAACATTTTTTCATTTAAAACAGAAGTAATAAAAATTAATAAAATTAAAAAAGATGATATAGTTGGATATTCAGGAATGTATAAAGCAAAAGAAGATCAAACTATTGCAATATTACCTTTTGGATATGCCGATTATTTATATAATAACTTAACAGAAGTAAGTATAAACAATAAATTATATCCTACTATTGCAATTAACATGGATGTTACATTTATTAAAGTTGATGACACCGTAAAAGTTGGTGATAAAGTTGAAATATTTGGAGATAAAATATCTATTAGAAAAAAAGCCGAAGATACAAATACCAATATATATAAATTATTAGCGAGTGTTTCAAATAGAGTACCAAGAGTTTATATAACAAAAAACAAAAAATATGAAATTAAATATTAGGAGGAAGTATGAAAGATTTTAAT
>CAZSTI010000038.1:0-3335 GCA_964609995.1 uncultured Muribaculaceae bacterium | reverse complement strand
GTTATATTTGATGAAAGAAATATAATATTCGATCCTAATAAGGAATCGTGTAGAGCTAGTTTTGTACAAGAAATAAAAAGATATAAAGAAAACTATAAGTTCTTTTTAGAAAAAAGTTCTATTGAAAACAAAAGTGGATTTACTAGAAATGAAGTTTATAATCCAAAGAGCCTACTATACGTTGATGAATCATCATTGTATCCAAGTTTAGAAAGAGCAATAGATATTGTCCATAAATCAGGAGGTTTATGTTTTTTAGCGCATACTTTTGCTTATTCACCAACAATAAGTAAAGAGTTAGATAACATTGTCAGTAATTATAATTTAGATGGAATAGAATGTTATTACACTACATTTACAGATGATCAAACTAAGTTTTTGTTAGATTACTGTAATGAACATAATCTATTTATAAGTGGTGGATCAGATTTTCATGGAAATAATAAAATTAATCATAATATGGGTATTGGTTCAAGTAATTTGAATATTCAAGAAAGCATTATTAATTCTTGGCATAATAACGAAACAATAATTATTAACAAGTAATATAAAAGGAAGTAGTTATTTACTTCCTTTATAGTATCTTTTCTTATTAATCGAAGATTTTCTATTATTATTAGATTTATTGTTTAATGCATTTTTATTATTATGTTTTTGTTGTGGTTTAACTTCCTTTAAAACCATTTTATATTTATGTTCCATTACTTTAATTTTTTTATTAATAAGTTTTTCAATTTCTCTTATATTATTTAAATCAGCGCTTGTACAAAGAGTAATTGCTTTTCCTTCTTTACCAGCACGAGCAGTTCTTCCAATTCTATGAATATATATTTCATTCTTTTCAGGTATGTCATAATTTATAACTAATCCTAAATCCGTTATATCTATTCCTCTAGCTGCTATATCTGTTGCTATCATTATTTTTGTTTTCCCTGTTTTAAAATCATTTAAAGCTTTAACTCTATTAGATTGAGTCTTATTACCATGAATAACACTTGTTTTTAGATTAAATTCTGCTAATCTTTCAGCCAATTTATTTGCGCCATGTTTTGTTCTAGTAAATATTAAAGTTGTTTTTTCTTCTTTAGTAGATAATAGTTCTAATAATAAATTAACTTTATTAGTACTATCAACATAATATAATTCTTGTTCTATATTATTAGCGGTTACATCATCTGTTTTTGTTTTAATAATAATTGGGTCTTGCATAAACTGTTTACTTAATTCTTTTACTTCATTATTAATTGTTGCTGAAAATAATAATGTTTGTCTTTCTTTTAATGTTTTACCAATAATAAATTTTATGTCTCTAATAAAGCCCATATCTAACATAGTATCTGCTTCATCTAAAACTAATATTTCTACATTACTAATATTTGCTATTCTTTGATTGATTAAATCTACTAATCTTCCTGGAGTAGCTACTAATATATCTACACCTCTTTGTAATACGTTTTTTTGAGAGCTTTGATTAACTCCTCCTAATACAACTCCACAACGTAGATCGGTTCCATTTGAATAATCTAAAATGTTGTCTCTAATTTGAATTGCAAGTTCTCTAGTTGGAGATACAATTAAAACTCTAGTTTTTTTATCTAGTTTTTTTTCTCTAATTAACATATCAATAATTGGTAATCCGAAAGCCGCTGTTTTACCGGTTCCTGTTTGAGCTAAACCAATTAAGTCTTTCTTTTTTAATATTTCTGGTATAGCTAGTTCTTGAATAGGAGTTACTTCAGTAAAACCTATCTTTTCAACAGAGTCTAGTATCACTTTTTCTAATTTTAATTCTTTAAATTTCATTCTTTCCTCTTTTTCCTGCTAAAGAACTATAACACACTTTTTCGAAATATCCAAATAAATTATATAATATAATTTTCAAAAAACATTACTTGCTACATTTCTATAATAAATATGATAAAATAAATATGGGAGTTGATTGGTATGGGTAAAATTTTAAGTACAATTGAATTTGCAAAATTATTTAACTATTTAGATATAGTTTGGAAAAATAAATATGGAAAAGATATATTATCTTTATATGAAGATAATCCAAATATTTCAAAAGAAGAAATAACAAATTATATCATGATAAATATAAGTAATTTTCCTGATGTAGTAAATATTATTAATCAATATGGAGTATATGATATAGTGTATAATTTTATATATTCTATGGGTAACAAGAATATTGTTAGAATAAGTGATGAAACTATAGAAAATTCTAGAAAAAAAGGATTTCAATTACCAATTCCAACTGATGAAAAACAAATTGAAAGAATATTTTCCGGTTTAAGAAAAAATATGGAATTATATGAAAGATTATATAAAGACAAAGTATGGATTATGGAAAGCGAATCTTTAGATGGAGTTCCACTTAGAAGTGCTAAATTAAGAATGTCTCCAACTAAACTTTTTCATTTATTAGGATTTGATTATGGAGTTGATTTAAATCCAAATAGATTACCTGAAAATGCATCAATATTTACAAATGCATTTAGAAATTCAGAATATGCCATGAAATTATTAAGTGAAAGTACTGAAAAAAATTATTATTTATTACTGGAAGAACTAATTGCAAGTGAAAATACATTTATGGATTCTTTATTATCCGGAAAAGTTAGCAATGTAGTAAATGTAAACAAATTAGAAATGAAAAGTTATGCTTTTGAAAGAATAGGTGCTTTAGAAGATGCATCTGGAATGATATTTTTTGATAAGGAATTAGCAAAAGAACAAGGTCACGAAAGAAGTACTTTTCATATACCGGGTGATATTATTTTAATAAATGATTTTATTAGAAAATATGATTTGGATAACTTATATGGGTTGCATTTTGTATTTATGCCTTTTGTGAAAGCACCTGATAATCAAAAAAAAGATGTTGGAAGTTTATTTGTAAGAAGTGACAGTAATAGTTCTCTTTTATTAGAACAACAAAAAGTATCGATTATGTCTAAGGCAAGTCAATATGAATCTAATGATTTTAATTTTACTATTAGAACTTCAAATGGGGAAGCATTACCTAGTAGTGATCCTAAAGAAGTAATTGAATTTGATACAGAAGATAAAACTAGAATGGCAAGCACAATAATTAAAGGATTACCATCATTAAGTGATGTTGAATTAAAAGAAATATATGATAGTATTGTGATAAATAGAAGAAACAAATAATAAAAAACTAATATGAATTAATAATATAAAGTATGATGATTGGTCAAGAAAGGATTGCGTATAATAATGGAATTATATCAAGTAAAAAAAAATGAATTTATTATTTTAGAAAGATTATTACAATTATATTTGCATGATATTAGTTTTCATTTCCCAGTAAA
>CAZSTI010000037.1:0-3930 GCA_964609995.1 uncultured Muribaculaceae bacterium | reverse complement strand
TGCAACAAACGATAAATGCAATATTAGAAGCTGAAGCTCATGATGGACCATCTATAATAATTGCGTATTCTCCTTGCATTAGTCACGGAATTAAAGGAGGACTAAGCAATTCTAACGAACAAGAAAAAATGGCAGTAAAATCCGGATATTTTCCAATATTTAGGTATAATCCAAAAGAATCAAAATTCTCCTTGGATTATAAAGAACCAGATTTCAATTTATTTAATGATTTTCTAAATTCACAAACTAGATTTAGTATGTTAACAAAAATTAATAAAGAAAACGGAGAACAATTACTTAATGATTTAAAAGAAGAAGCAATAAAGAGATTTGAATATTATAAAAATATTGAAAAAGAGTAATTACTCTTTTTTTTATAAATATAGTATAATTTAATTGTAAACATAAGGAGATAGTATGGAACAAAAAGAAGATATTTCAGATATACCTAAATGGATGAGATTAGATAATGCTGCAATAATATATCCATATACAATTACTAAGAAATATTCTGCTATTTTTAGATTGAGTATTACTCTAAACGAAAAAATTGATACCATTATTTTGGAAAAAGCATTAAAAAGAGTTTTAAAGAGAATGCCTTCTTTTAGTTATAGATTAAGAAAAGGATTGTTTTGGTATTATTTAAGTTATATTAAAGAAAATCCTCCTATTTTAGAAGATGTTAGAAATCCTATGTGTAATTCAAATTTTAAAGATAATAAACATTTTATGTTTAAAATTAGATATCATGGTTCAAGAATTGCATTAGAAACATTTCACTCTTTAACTGATGGAATGGGAGCTATAACCTTTTTATTAACTTTATCTTCAGAATATTTAAAATTAAAACATAAAATTAGTATACCAAGTAGTGAATATATATTAAATACTAAAGAAAAACCAAAAAAAGAGGAATTTGAAGATAGTTTTAAAAAAGTTGCAAGAAATAAAGGAAAATTAGAAAAAGAAAAACCTGCATATCATGTTTTGGGAACTCTTGAAGAAAATCACATTGTAAATATTATTACCGGGAAAATTCCTATTGATAATTTAAAAAATATATCTAGAAAATACAATTGTACTATAACAGAGTTTTTAGCGTCTATTATGATTTTATCTATTCAAGAAATTCAAGAAATAGATAAATCAAAAAGGAATAGAAAAAAACAAATAAAAATATCAATCCCAGTAAATTTAAGAACCATTTATAATTCAAAGACACTAAGGAATTTTTCTTCTTATGTTAATGTGGGTATTGATAGTCAATATGGACATTACTCTTTAGAAGAAATTATTGTTCAAGTTAAAAATCAAATGGGAATGATGATTACAGAAAAGAAACTAAATGCTAAACTTACAGGTAATGTTAAAATTGAAAACAATAAATTAGTTGGAATTATTCCAATATTTATAAAAAAATACATTTTATCTATTGGAGAAAAAATGATGGGAGATAGATATTGTTCAAGTAATTTATCAAATTTAGGAAATATAACTTTACCTAAAGAAATGATTCCATATGTATTAGATATGAATGTAATTGTTGGTAGATCAAAAGGAAAACCAAATTCAGCTTCTTGTATTGGATATAATAACAATTTATATATTTCTTTTTCTAGAAAAATAAAAGAACCAATTATGGAAAGAATATTTTTTACAAAATTAATTAAAATGAATATACCTGTTGAAATAGAAAGTAATCAAGGGAGGTAAAGATGTCTTATTGCGTTAATTGTGGAGTTAAGTTGGCTAAATCTGAACACAAATGTCCTTTATGTGAAACTATTGTAGTTAATCCTAATGTTGATATTAACAATATTGAAGAAGCATATCCAAACAGAATTGAAATTCATACTCCAAAAATAAATTGGAAATATTTGTTTAAATTATTTAATATGTTTCTTATTGTTTTTGGTTTAACTACAGTTTTATGTGACTTATTTATTATTGGAAAAATTACTTGGTCATTATATGTTTTAGCGTCTACTTCTTATGTTGGAATAGTATTGTTTTTTATGCTTTTAAAAAACAAATATCTATCACTAATTATATGGTTATTAAGTACTGAATTATTAATATTTTTAATTGCGTATTTAAATAATGGAATGAATTGGTTTTTATTTTTAGTAATGCCTTTTTTATTTATATTTGGAATATTTTGTTTAATAATACTATGGATTATTAAAAGAAAAAACAAAAATTTAATAAGAATTCTTTCATTCGTGTTTTTCTTTTGTGCTTTATCAATAATTGCAATAGAAATTTTAATTGATTTGTATTCATTTAAAGAAATAGATTTATATTGGTCAATATTTGTAACATTACCTATTATATTAATAAGCGCTTTGTTTATTATAATATCATGTAACAAAAAATTGTTGAATGAAATTAAACAAAGGATATTTGTTTAATAATTGATTATTTAGAAAAATTAAATGTTCCTAATTTGAATAAAAAAAGAAATTATAATTATATGTTATCTAATTAAGCTAAAGATGTAATACGTATACACATTAGTGATATAAGTATCGAGTGATCTTTTATAATAGAAAAACAGTTTGAAGAAGAAAAGTATTATGGTTTATTAAAAGAGGGGATTTCTTATGAGGGAGTTATATCACTAATAAATGATACTCTAAATAATAAATTTGCTTTCTATGAAACCAAGATAAAGATTTTGAATATACTGATAATCAAAAAAGAGATGTACAGTTAAAATCTATTGGTATGTTGAGATGGTTAGAAACACAAATTAAAGAAGAGAATAAATTAAAAATTTTTTAAAAAAAACGATTAGTCAATCGTTTTTATTTTAATATTTCAAATATTTCTTTAATATCAATTATTTCTTGCTTATCTTTGTATTTGGGAATTAAATGTACATGATAATGTTTTATGTCTTGACCTAATCCATTATTTTGAATAATGGTAATTCCATCTGGATTTAATTTTTCTAAAATATGTTTATACATTTTTTTAATTATTACATTTATGTGATTCATTGTTTCTAAATCAATGTTGCTTATATTTTCAAAATGTTTTTTAGTAACAATTAAAATATGACCATTTGAAGTGGGATTAATATCTAATATTACTTTGATAATTTTGTCTTCATAAACTGAATTTGAAGAAATCTCATTATTAATAATTTTACAAAAAACACAATTCATAATATCACTCCTTAATTATATTTTAACACTAAAAGTGTAAAGAAACAAAATATATTATTTACAAATGAACATTTGTTCTTGTATTATAATATTAGAGGTGATATTGTGAGAGAGGAAAAGTTATTAGTTTTTGAAGTGGAAACAAAAAGTGGAAGCGAATACAGCATATATAAATATGATGATATGTGTGTATTAAAAAGCAGTTCTAAAGCTTTCAATGGAGCCGATTTTGTGGTTATAAACAATATAAATATAAACGAAAGGTTAAGCTTTAGTGGAAAAGTATATTTCAATGCTCAATTTGAGTTATATGAAAAAAAATATAGAATAATTCCAAGAAATAAATTAAATAAAGTAATGACTTCAAATTTGGAATCTATTCAAAAAACAACCAAAATAAAAGATTTTGATTTAGAAAATAAAAAAGAATTTAACAATTTGGTTGATAGTAAAATAATTACTATTGATGAAAAATATTTAGAAGAATACGACTTAGATTAAGTTGTATTTTTTATTTGACAAGTATAAATATATCTATATAATATATCAACAAAAGAATCAATTTAAAATAAAAGATTTCTTTTATTACAGAAAAAGCATTTCAATAAAAAGCATGGAGGGAAGAGTTGAAAGATAGTTATAAAATGTCGGAGAAATTATATAATATAGGACTTATGGGAGCGGTAATGGGTCTAAAGGGTTCTTCTATTGATTATTATGGAAGAAGCTATAAAACAAAATTAGGAGAATACGAATT
>CAZSTI010000036.1:0-4184 GCA_964609995.1 uncultured Muribaculaceae bacterium | reverse complement strand
GACGTCATACTCCATTTATGAATAACTATAGACCACAATTCTATTTTAGAACTACAGATGTTACTGGAGTTGTAGAATTGCCTAGTGGTGTTGAAATGGTTATGCCAGGAGATAAAGTTACTATGACAGTAGAATTGATTCATCCAATAGCAATTGAAAATGGAACTAAATTTTCAATTCGTGAAGGTGGAAGAACAGTTGGAGCTGGATTAGTTACAAAAGTTGTTAAATAAATAAAAAAACTACATAAGTAGTTTTTTTTATAGCTTAATAATATCATCATTCTTTTTATGAGTGCTTTTATATATAGAATATTTTAATTTGCTTAATACTAAATCAAATTCACCTATATATTCAACAACTCTTGCATTAAATCCCCTATTAAAATCAAACAAAGGGAAATATTTATTTTTAGGATTAAAATCACCGGTTATTCCATTAAAATTAAATTTATTAAATCCAACTTTGGAAAAACCTTCTATCAGTACTTTGTTAATTAAATAATTAGTATTAAAATCGTTATATTGTTCGTTTATTCCTTGAGAAAAGAAAAATATTTCATCTCCGTATTTTATAACAATTACTCCCGCTAAAATCATATCGTTTTTAGAGTTAAATAAATTTGTTGCCATAACAACATCTTTTTTGTATATTCCTAACAATCTATCGGATTCCATCTTTTGATTTAATAATTCTGCTCTATTATTTGTAATTAATAAATCACTATTTATAGCTGCGTTTTTTATTAATTCTTTTTCATATAAGTTTTTACAATTCTTTAAAAATAATTCGGGATCTATTTTTGAAAAGAAAATGTCTAGCATATCAAAGTTAGAAAAAATGTTGACTAATTTATAATAATAATTAAACTTTTTATTCTTGGGTAATAAATTATATAAGGTTTTTAAATCATCTTTTTTTCCCTTAAATATAACAACACCTTTTCTTTGTGCTTCCTTAATTGCGTTTAATATTTTTTCATCAAAGTTATAACCTATATTAGATGAATTTCCAATATTATCTAATATTGAGTTCCATCTTGGAAGTTCATTTTCAAAATATAAATTAAATCCAGTGTGCCTAAAACCTATACTTCCCAAATAATTAATAATTTTAAGATTGTTTCCAAATTCTTGAAGAGGTTTTCCATTTTTATCTCTTTTTATATATTCTACTGGAGGATCAATTTTTAATGATATAATTTTTTTCTTTCTTAAGTAATCTTTTAATAATGATACATATTTATCAACTAAATCAAAATTTTCAAAATCAATTAAAAATCCTCTTGGACAATAAGCTGTTTTAAAATTAGGAAACACTCTTTTAACTAGTAATAAAGAAGCTGCAATTATTTTTCCATCGAAATCCATCAATGCAAGATAAAAATCCTTATATCCATTTCTAGACATTAGTTCTCCATACTGTGATGTTTGATAAAAATTTCTGTTTTTATGTGTTATGGCATATTCATCGAATTGTCTTTGATTAATTTCTACTATTCTCATTAAGTCAACCTCTCATATTTTATGTCGTCCATATAATACTATAATTATTATATCAAAAAATCAATAAACTTCATACATATTAAATATATTTTACATTAAAAATAAGATATAATATTATTGGAGGACATATGTTTAATAATAAAAAAATATTTATTTTAGGTATGGCAAGAAGTGGTTATGAAGCTGCTAAGTTATTATCTGACCTAAATAATGAAATAGTAATAAATGACCAAAAAGAAGATCAAGATGTTGAACATTTAAAAGAATTAAATGATTTAAATATTAAGGTTCATCTAGGAAACCATCCAGACGATTTGTTTGATAACACATTTGATTTATTAATAAAAAATCCCGGAATTAAAGACGACCACAAATATGTAATTAAAGCAAAAGAAAATAAAATTCCAGTAATTAATGAAGTTGAATTGGCGTACTTATTAATGCCGCATGATATATCATTAATTGGAATTACCGGAAGTAATGGAAAAACGACAACAACAACTTTGATATATGAAATGCTTAAAACTCAAAACAATAATATTCATTTAACTGGTAATATTGGATTTCCTTTATCATCATTTGTTAATAATATAAAATCAGGCGATATTGTTGTAATGGAAGTATCTGTACAACAATTATTAAATTTAGATGATTTTAAAACAAATGTATCGGTTTTATTAAATCTGTCAGAAGCCCATTTGGATCATGTTGGTAGTTATGATAACTATAAAAATATAAAAAAGAAAATATTTAATAACCATACTTATAAAGACTTTTCAATATTAAATTATGATGATAAAGAAGTTATAAAATTAACAGACGATATTAAATCAAAAAAATTGTATTTTTCAAAAACAAAACCAGTAAATTGTTTTATAAAAGATAACAATATATATATAAATGAAGAAATATTGATTAATATTAAAGATATTAAAATAAAAGGAAATCATAATTATGAGAACATAATGGCAGCTATATTGGTATCTAAAATATATAATATTTCCAATGATAACATAATAAAAGTATTAAGAGATTTTAATGGTGTTGAACATAGAATAGAATTTGTAAAAGAAATTAATGGTATAAAAATATATAATGATTCAAAATCCACTAATATTGTTGCTACCAAAACAGCACTTCAATCTTTTGATAATCCAGTGATTTTGTTATTAGGTGGTTTAGATAGAGGACAATCATTTTTAGATTTAAAACCATACTTAAATAATGTAAAAATAATAATATCATATGGCGAAAATAAGCAAAAAATATATGATGAAATGAAAGAATTAAATAAAGAATGTATTATATGTAATGACTTAGAAGAGGCAACTAATATTGCATACATTAAATCAAATAAAGGAGATATTATATTATTAAGTCCTGGTTCTGCTTCTTGGGATCAATTTCCCAATTTTGAGGAAAGAGGCAAGAAATTTAAAGAATATATAGGTAAATTAGTTTAATAATTATGTTTTTTTTGATACAATGAATAGGCGAGGTGAATTATGAATATATTAAGAAATATATTTGATCATGAATATAAAGAATTAAATAAATTTGGAAAATATGCAGATAAAATTGAAGAATTAAGTGATAAATATTCTAAACTAACTGATAAAAAAATAAAAGAAAAGACATTAGAATTAAAAGAAAGATTTAAAAAAGGAGAATCCTTAGAAGATTTATTACCCGAAGCTTTTGCAAATGCAAGAGAAGCATCTTTTAGAGCTATTGGAGAAAAACCTTTCTATTGTCAATTATTAGGTGCTATTGCAATTCATTTTGGTAATATAGCGGAAATGAAAACAGGAGAAGGAAAGACTTTAACAACCGTTATGCCTGCATATTTAAATGCTCTTACTGGAAATGGAGTACATGTAATTACTGTTAATGAATATTTGACTTCAAGAAATGCTGAATGGATGGGTAAAATTTTTGAAATGTTAGATATATCTGTTGGAGTAAATTTGAGAGAACTTTCTCCATCAGAAAAAAAAGAAGCATATGACAAAGACATACTATATACAACCAATAATGAACTCGGTTTTGATTATTTAAGAGATAATATGATTGTAGAATCAAAAAATAGGGTTCAAAGAGGATTAAATTACGCAATACTAGATGAAGTGGATTCGATGTTAATAGATGAGGCTAGAACACCATTAATTATTTCTGGTGGAGCTATGAAATCTATGAATTTATATGTTTCTACAGATATGTTTGTTAAAACTTTAAAAAAAGAAAAAGATTATAATATAGAAGAAAAAACTAATAGCATTGTTTTAACTGATGAAGGAAACGAAAAAGCTTCTAATTATTTTAAAATAGAGAATATTTATGATATTGAAAACTCTGGTTTAATTCATCATATAAATCAAGCATTAAGAGCTAATTATATGATGCAAAGAGATGTCGATTATGTTGTAGATAATAATGAAATTGTTATTGTAGATCAATTTACTGGAAGATTAATGAAAGGTAGAGCATATAGCGAAGGATTACATCAAGCTATTGAAGCAAAAGAAGGAGTTAAAGTTCAAGATGAAACTAAGACTTTAGCAACAATTACTTTTCAAAACTTATTTAGAATGTATAAAAAGCTTTCAGGTATGACTGGTACTGCTAAAACAGAAGAAGAAGAATTTAGAAATATTTATAATATGTATGTAATACAAATTC
>CAZSTI010000035.1:0-4365 GCA_964609995.1 uncultured Muribaculaceae bacterium | reverse complement strand
AAATATTATGATATAATTTACTTGTAGTAATTCAATTAGTCCATTCGCGTTTTACTACCAGATAAATATTAAAGGAATAATGATGAGCCTTAAGAATCTCTTCATGAATGGCAAAATAACGCAGTGAGAATTGTGGTAATTTTTGCTGTTTATGATAGAGATTTTTTATTTGGAGGTAAATTATGAAATTATTTAAAGAAGTAATAAAAAATAATATTAGAATGATTATATTTTATGTGGTAATAGGAATAGCAATAAATTTTATTGATTTATATGGTGTAACATATTATCAAAAGATATTAGATGCTTTCCAATTTAAGACGCTTACAATTGTTCCAATAATTATATATGGAGTTATTTTAATAATTTCTACTATTTTAGGATATATAGAGAATTATCCAGAACAACAAGTTAAAAATAAGTTATATTTAGATTTTAAATTACAATCATTAAAGAAAATGAAATATATTGATTATTTAGAATATCAAAAAATTGGAACTGGAAGGTTAACTCAAAAGGTAGAAGATGGAGCAACTGCATCAAGAGATATATTGATTCAATTTTGGTTAAAAATATTTAGATATTTATTGCCAACTGCTATTTTTAGTTTGATATTTATTTTTAGAGTAAAAAACGAATTAGTATTATTTGTTTTCATAGGTTACATAATAGTAATAATAGTATCTAATATTATATTAAAAAGATTATATAAACTAAAAGAAAGTATTTTGCTTAATCAAGAATTTTTAAACAAACACTTAATTCGTGGTTTTATGGAATTGGTTGTTTTTAGAACAAATAAAAAATTTGATACAGAAATAGAAGTATCAAAGGAAGGTATAAAAAATATTGTAGATGGAAAAACAAAAATCAAATTAGTACATGAGATGTTTTTTACTATATTTGCGTTAATAGTAAATGTATTAAAAGTAATTGTACTAGGATATGCGGTATTAAAATCCGATTTATCGGTAGGAGCCGTTGTTACTATAATATCTTTATTAGGAAAAGCTTATGAACCTATTGCTATATTTAATGTTGAATATGTAGATTACAAATTAAATAAAGTAGCGGCAAATAAATACATTGCTTTATTAGATATTAAAGATGATTATGCTTTAAGTAATGGAAAAAAAATAAAGGAATTATTTGGAAATATTCAATTTATTAATACATTTTATGCTTATGAGGATAATCGAAATATTATAGAAAATTTTAATTTAAACATTAAAGAAAATTCTTCAATTGCACTTGTTGGTGAGAGTGGAGCAGGGAAATCTACAATTATTAAATTGTTAATAGGTCTAATAAAATATAATAAGGGGAGTATTTTAATAGATAAGAATGAATTATCTGATTTAGATTTGAGTTCTTTATATGATCACATAACATATGTATCACAAGAAGCTCCAATATTTGATGGAACCCTTAGAGAAAATTTAGTATTTGATAAAAATGTATCTGATGAAAAAATAATTGAAGTATTAAGATTAGTATGCTTAGAAAAATTATATGAAAAATTAGAAAAAGGATTAGATACAGATCTTGGAGAAAAAGGTGTTAGAATTTCTGGAGGGGAAAGACAAAGAGTTGCACTAGCAAGATTGTTTTTTGATGATTCTAAAATAATAATATTAGATGAAGCTACAAGTGCAATGGATAATATTACTGAAAAAGAAGTTATGAGTAATATTATTGATAAAATTAATAATAAAACAATAATAATAATTGCGCATCGATTAGAAACCATTAAAGATGTTGATAATATATTTGTTTTATTAGATGGCAAAATTGTAGAAGAAGGAAAGTATTTGGAATTATTAGAAAAAGATGGATATTTTAAAAAACTATATAAATCATTAAAATAATACTAAAATATATAATCATAGAATAAAGAAATTTTAGTAAATTTTAAAAAGTAGGTGTGTAAAATGAAAAATAAAAATATTATTAGTAGTTTAAAATTTGCTATTGAAGGTATAATAAGCGCTTACAAATCAGAAAGAAATATAAAAATTCAAATACAAATTATGATACTAGTAATTATTCTTGGTTTTATATTAGAAATCTCTTTAACTGAGTGGATAATATGTATTATTTTATTTTGTTTAATAATAGGTTCTGAAATGATTAATACTGCAATTGAATATACTATTGATTTAGCGTTTCCCCAAAAAAATGATTTAGTTAAGAAAGCAAAAGACATATCAGCTGGAGCGGTATTAATATTTGTAGTAGGTACTATTATAATTGGATTATTAATATTTGTACCAAAACTATTAGATTTATTTCTATAAAAATAATCAATATAAATCTAAAAATATTATCAAAGAATAATAAAAAAGTGATTTAGAATCACTTTTTATTTATATTGTTTATTAATTATTATTTTCTTTTATAGAGAGTATTAGGTTAAGTAATATTCCTACTATTGCTGCAGTTGCCAAAGCTGGTAATTTAGTTCCAAATATTGGAATCATTCCACCTTCAAAACTAAATGCTCCACCTAATCCAATTATTAATATAACAGCTATAACTGCTAAATTTTTAGAACTAAATAAATCCACTTTTTTATTTATCATAATAGTAATTCCTTGAGCTGCTATTACTCCAAATAAATATATAGATAATCCTCCAATAACTGAAGTAGGAATGGAATATACAATGTTTATTAATGGAGTAAAGCAAGAAATAATCATTGTTATTATACTTGCGGTTAATAGAACAGGAACAGAAAAGTTCTTCGATATTGCCATAGCACTAATATTTTCTCCATAATTTGTACCAGCTGGTCCTCCTATTGAACTAGATACTATATCACCTATACCATCACCAATTAAGTTAAGGCCTAGTTTTGATGCAATATCATATTTTTTCTTAGGATTAATTTTACTTGCTAATTCGTTTACATATATATCTAATTGATATATATGAGCAGTTGATTCAGGAATGGTTGCAATTGCTATTGGCATTATTGCAAATACAGCTTCCCAAGATGGTTTTGGAAAAGTAAATATTGGTAAGTTTACTATACTATTTGAGGTTATTGTATTAAATGCTACAAAAGGTATATCAGTAAATAATCCAATAATAAGTGCTGCTAAATATCCAGTTAATAAACCAAATAGAATAGGTAATTGACTTAATTTGCCTTTTAAATATACTGAATATATAATTGTAGAAAATAATGTTATTAAAGCTATTATCCATGCCCAGTTAGTTGCTACTTCTTGTGAAGCTTTTTCTATAACTTGTGGTATAGAAGCTGCATTTCCTATAGCACTTCCTGCTAATGATAATCCTATTATCATTGCTATGCTTCCGGTAACTGTTGCGGGTAATATTTTATCAATTGCTTTTTGTCCACTTCTTTTAATTATAAAACCCGCTATAATAGAAACAAATCCAGACATCGTTATTCCAAATTGTGCAATGGATATCCTTTCGTTTAATGATAATCCTGCAAATGCTTCAGCAGTCATTATAGATCCAATTGCGGCTATATAAGAAAAGCTAGATCCATAATATAGTGGTATTTTTTTCCCTGTAACAAAAATAAAAACCAGGGTTGCTAAACCACTGGCAAATATAGTTGTTGAAACATGAAAACCTGTTATTAATGCAACTAGTACTGTTGCTGGAAACATTACTACTATTTGTTGAAGAGCAAATATCAATAGTTCTAAAAATGGGGGTCTTTCATCGGGTAGATAACCAGTTATTTTTTCGTTTTTCTTCATTTTTACCTCCTAAAAAAATTTAAAAAAAAATACTGTTTCCAGTAGATTGATTATTTTTTAGAATATAAGCTAGTCAGTAATAAAAATAATACAATCTGACTGAGTTTGAACTAAACTTGTTCGGATATCCTAACAATTAATTATACACAAGATATTTTCTATGTCAATATATTTTTTATAATATCTGTTTTTTTGTATGTTATAATTTACTTGGGTGATATTATGATAGATTTACATATTCATACAAATTATTCTGATGGAAGTTCTACTGTTAAAGAGGTTCTAGAAGAAGCAAATAAGCTATCTTTAAAAAAAATTTCAATTACTGATCATAATGTTGTTGATGCTTATGATGAGTTAGAAAACATTGATATTAAGAAATTATATAATGGAGAAATAATTAAAGGATGTGAAATTACTACTACATATAAAGGAGAAGTAATAGAATTATTGGGATATGATTTTGATATATCAACTATGAAAGAGTTATTAAAACATAATGTATTAAATTCAAAACAAAAACAATTAAAAGAATTTGAACTAATAAAAAAAAGATATAAAGAAATAGGAGTTATATTTGATGAAAGAAATATAATATTCGATCCTAATAAGGAATCGTGTAGAG
>CAZSTI010000034.1:0-4657 GCA_964609995.1 uncultured Muribaculaceae bacterium | reverse complement strand
TTTGGTATACTTTTTGATTTCATATGGTTTAGCGATTTATAATGCAATTTTAATAAATAATTATATTCTTGCAATATTAATTGGAATAGGAACAACTATATTTATTATATATACAAATTCTTTTAAAAAAAGAACGAGAGAATCAAATTTAGAATACGAAAAATGGGAAGCATTTAGGCGATATTTAAAATCAAATGAATGTACACTAAATGATATGGATTCAAAAGAATTTCTAAAAATATTTGTGTATTCGAAAGTATTAAAAACAGAAAAACATTTTAATAACATTATGAGAAGATCTAGAGAAAGAAATGATGATCAATTATTTGTTGCTATTAATTTAGGAATAATAGATGAATTAGATAAAGCTATATCAAGAGGAATTAAATATTCTGAAATGGCTACAAACATATTTTTCTCAAAAAACAAGGGTATTAAAAAAGTTTTGAGAAAAAGATATAATGATGATATAACATTTATTTATAATAAGAATTAGAGGGAAAAAATGGTAGGAAAGATAATTAGCATTGCAAACTTAGAAATTGAAATAGAATTAAATGTTAATGAAGAACAAAAAAAACATTTAATTAATTTTCATGTTGTATTTGAATTAGAAGATAGAAAAGTATTAGGAGAAGTTTCTTCAGTAAATAAAAATACTGCTACTATATCTTTAATTGGAGAAATAGTAAATACTGATTTTATACCTGGTGTTTCAAAGAAACCTTTTTTTGGAGCTGAATGTAGAATAATTAAGGAAGAGGAATTAGCATTAATTATAGGTGCTAATATTCCTGGTATAAAGTTTAATGTGGGATTTTTACCTCAATATTCTAATTACAAAGTAA
Organism: uncultured Muribaculaceae bacterium; assembly: GCA_964609995.1. Classification (GTDB taxonomy): domain Bacteria; phylum Bacillota_I; class Bacilli_A; order RF39; family UBA660; genus JAAYGD01. Next base: position 3,809 of record CAZSTI010000034.1, on the reverse strand, counting down.
ATATTCCAGTGGATTCTTTTTTCAATAATCATTTTTCTATATTAGGTAATACTGGTAGTGGTAAATCTCATGGTTTAGCAAGATTAGTACAAAACTTATATATAGATCCAAATAATTTGCCTATTAATTCAAATCTACTTATATTTGATGCTTATGGTGAATATGGAACTGCATTTGGATTTCTTAATCGTTATCCTAATTCAGCTTTTAAAACATATACTACAAAAGTATCTGGCTTTGAAGATGTAAGAAGCGAGGTTTTAAAAATTCCGCCTTGGTTATTAGGAGTAGATGATTATGCTTTATTACTTGAATCGGAATCCGTAACACAATTACCAATGATTGAAAAGGCTTTGAAATTAGTAAGTATATTTGCAAAAGCTGAAGAAGAAGTAATAGTATATAAAAATGATATTATTGCAAGAGCATTAGAAGAAATATTATATAGTGGTGGAACACCAACGCAAATAAGAGATCAAATATTTGCGGTTCTTACTTCTTTTAGTACAAAAGATTTAAATCTTGAAAGTAAAGTAATTGTTCCTGGTTGGACTAGAACATTAAGACAATGCTTAATTATAGATAAAGATGGAAAAATTCAAGAGATTAATTTGGTTTCTGAATATTTTAAATCTTTTAAAAAAGAAGGATTAGAATTAAGAATGCCGGATGGAACATATACATATACTTTAAAGGATTTGAAAGATGCATTTGATTTTGCGCTTATTTCTGAAGGAATGCTTCAAAGTGAGCACGTATATGAAGACGCTAATAAATTAAAAGTAAGAATGAATTCTTTAGTAAATAGTGTTAAGGGTGAATATTTTAATGTTAAAGATTATATATCAAAACAAGATTATGTAAAAAACATGGTATATACAAAAGATGGTAAAAAAGCACAAATAATTAATTTTAATATAAATTATATTGATGATAGATTCGCTAAAATATTAGTAAAGATTATCTCTAAACAAGTATTTGAATATTGCGCAGCTTTAGATGATAGAGCATCAAATCCTTATCATTTAATCCTTGAAGAAGCACATAGGTATGTTCAAAATGATAATGATATAAATATTATTGGATATAATATATTTGAAAGAATAACAAAAGAAGGAAGAAAGTATGGAGTAATACTTGGAATGATTTCTCAAAGACCTTCAGAAATAAGTGAAACTGCTATTTCTCAATGTACTAATTTTTTAGTATTTAGAATGCAACATCCTAAAGATTTAAGATATATAAAAGAAATGATACCAAATATTTCTGAAGAAATAATAGATAAATTCAAGGTATTACAGCCAGGTAATTGCATGGCTTTTGGAAGCGCTTTTAAAATACCTTTATTGTTAAAATTACCTTTACCAAATCCATTACCTTATAGTCAAAATACTGATATTCAAGGTCGTTGGTATATTAAAAAAGGTGAAGAAGTATTATCGATTGACAAATAATATCTAAGGAATATAATAATATCCAAGTATCATTGGAATTTTTTGATGCTATGAAAAGAGGTAAATTATGGGAAGAGCTTATGAAGTTAGAAAAGCTTCTATATTAAAAACTGGAGCTGCAAAAGCTAAAATATATACTATGTATGCAAAAGAAATTTATAATGAAGCAAAAAAATCAACTGATCCAGACGCTAATCCATCTTTAAAAAGATTGATTGAAAAAGCAAAAAGAGATCAAGTACCAAGCGATATAGTAAAAAGAGCTATAGATAAAGCAAAAAGTGGTATTAATGAATCATATGAAAAGTATAGATATGAAGGTTTTGGACCGGGTAATTCAACTGTTTTAATTGATTGCTTAACAGACAATGTAAATAGAACTATAAGCGACATTAGAACAGTATTTTCTAAAACAAAATGTAAATTAGGCGCTTCAAATTCAGTATCTTATATGTATGAAGATCTTTCAATACTTTCTTTTAGAGGTTTAACTGAGGATGAAGTAATAGAAGCATTATTAAATGAAGAAGTAGATGCGGAAATTGAAGTTGAAAATGATGTAATTACTTTATATGGAAAACCACAAGATTACTATAGAATTAAAACCTCAATATTAAATTTCAATAAAGATATGATTTTTGATATTGATGAATTGACTACTTTACCAAAAGACAAAATTACTTTAGAGAATGAAGAATTAGAACAGTTTAATAAATTACTAGAAATGTTGGAGAATGTAGAAGATGTTAAAGAAATTTATCATAATGTAAGACTTTAATATTATAAGGGCGTAATATGAAAAGTAATTTAAAAAAAATAGATATTGAATCTTTGTTAAATTTTATTAAGGTAATTGAGAATAAAACTATTAAAGAAAAGATTAATGATGATGTTGAAAGAATTGTTAAAGAAAGAATAGAATTATTAAATGAAATTAATAATTTTTTTATGATAAAAATAGAAGAGAACATTTTCATAAAGCAGACCAATTAAATGAAGATAAATATTTATTTTCAATAAACATAAATAAATTAAATAATGTATTTTATTTATTATTTAATATATAATATAAATAGGAGGGTTTATGGAATTGAAAGATATTGTTGAACACAAGGCTATTTCTCTTTATAATAAAAATTTTTTGTGGGCTGTAGAAAATCCAAAAGAAAGGTTAGAAAAGCTTGTTAATTTATATAAAGGAAACTCTTTATCTTTAGATAAATTAAAATTAATAAGGGACAATGTAAAAATATCTGATAATAATTTTTTTCAAAGAAGTTATTTTCCTTTATTGGAGTTTTTAATTAGGGATGTTGAAGGATTTGCAAAAATAATTATAGGAAGTGATGTAAAACAAACATTGATTGAACAATGTGAAATAGAAGAAGAAATTGAGAGTGTATCAGAATATGGAAGGGCTACATTTCAAAATAAGCAAGTATTTTATAATGGTTTTGCATCTAATTTGGGAAGTAATCCAAAATTGAAACAAAAAGATATAGAAAAACTAATAAAAGAAAGAAAACTATTTCTTTTTGGAGAAACGGTTGAGAAAGTAGTTGAAAAGCAAGCAGATATAAAATATGATTTCAATAATAAAAACAATATATTCATTTTAGAAGAGAGCCCTTTACATGGGGACGGTCTTGAATTTAAACATAATGATGTAGAATTTTTCAACAAATATTATAAAGATGTTCTTAAAATTATGAGACATAGTTTAAGTGATGAATCTATTGAAAACGCTAAAAACAATATGAGAAAAAATGAATTTGGTTTAATTGAAAACGAATTTGAACAAGCTATTAATTATTATAGTGATAAAGTTGAAAGTTTTAAAGAATTAAAAGAACAAGCAGTTCTAATTAAGAATGGTAAAAATTTAGTTAAAAAACCTAATTAATAAATTGGGTTTTTTTATTTAAAAAAATGATATAATATAAAAAAGATGGGTGATATTATGAAATTTGTATCTATATTTCCAATTGATTCTTATGTAGTAATTAATAAATCTATTCTAAATGATAGTGATAGAAGAATTTTGAATATTTTATATCAACCAATTGTTGGGGGAGTTGCTATAAATTTATATTTTTCTTTGTGGGCAGATTTAAATAGAGGAGAAGTAGTAAGTAGTGAGTATACTCATCATCATTTAATGAGTTATACAAAACTTAGTTTAGATGAAATAGTAAATTCTAGAAAAAAATTAGAGGCAATAGGTCTTATAAAAACTCATTATAAAGGTGGAGAATTAAATAATTATGTTTATGAATTATATTCTCCTTTAAGTGCATCAGAATTTTTTTCAAATCCAATTTTCGTGGTACCCACCAAACTTTATTTTTTTCCGAT
>CAZSTI010000033.1:0-5089 GCA_964609995.1 uncultured Muribaculaceae bacterium | reverse complement strand
TTACTCAACCTCCTCCTAGATATACAGAAGCTAAGTTAATTAAAGAAATGGAAGAGTTGGGTATAGGAAGACCCTCTACATATTCAAGTATCGTAGAAACGCTAATAAATAGGAAGTATGTTGAAATAAATGACAAGAAGTTTATACCATCAGAAATAGGAATAGAAACCACAATAAAATTACAAGAAAAATTTAGTGATTTAATAAATGTTAAATATACTGCAAACATGGAAAAAGAATTGGATGAAATAGCAGATAACAAATTAATATGGACTGAATTATTAAATGAATTTTGGAATTATTTTGAACCAAAAGTAAAGGAGGCTTTTGATACAATGGAAAAAAATCAAAAAGAAGTTGGAGAAAATTGTCCTGAATGTGGAAGTCCTCTTGTAGAAAAAGTTGGAAAATATGGAAAATTTATAGCATGTTCTAATTACCCAACTTGTAAATACATAAAAAAAGAACAAAGAGAAATAAAAGAATTTGGAGCTTGTCCTGATTGTAAAGAAGGAACAGTAGTTGAAAAAAGAACTAAAAAAGGAAAATTCTTTTATGGATGTAACAGATATCCTGATTGCAATTATGCTACATGGAATAAACCAGACATTAAATAATTATATTGACTACCATTCAGTAATTTGTTAATATTGAATTATAAAAATTTATATACCTTATAAAGATTAGTGGAGGGAACGGGCCCAATGAAGCTAAAGCAACCTTTTAAGTTAGGTGCTAAATCCTGCGGGAAACCGAAAGATAAGACTTTTCTAGTACTCTTGGTTTTCAAGAGTACTTTTTTTTTAAGGTATAGGAAAGGAGATAAGTTTAAAAAAAAAGTAGAAAAATAATATAAATTAATTAGTAAATAAAATAGAAGGAGAAATTAAATGAATAATATGAAAAAATTAAAAGACAAGAAACTAACAGTAGATACATCAATAGAAACATTAGATAAATTACTTATCAAAAATGGATTAAAGCCTACAAGACCAGCAAACAAAGAGGGTACTTATATTTATATATCAAACAAATCAAAAAAGAATTAGAAATATTGGAAAGGAGATAGAAAATGAATAAAATAATTACATCAGAATCAGTTACTATTGGTCATCCAGATAAAATATGTGATAAAATATCTGATACTATATTAGACGAATATTTAAAACAAGATAAGGATTCTAGAGTAGCTTGTGAAACATGCATATCTGACAATTTAATTGTAGTATTTGGAGAAATTACATCTAAAGGTATTGTTGATATAAAACAAATAGTAACAAATACTATTAAAAACATTGGATATAATAAAAATAATGGTTTTGATATAGATGAATGTGAAATTATAATTAATATTAATAAACAGTCAGATGACATAGCATTAGGATTAACTAGCGATAATATTGGGGCTGGAGATCAAGGAATGATGTATGGATTTGCGTGCAATGAAACTGATACGTATATGCCTTTACCTATATATTTAGCGAATAAATTATCAAAGAGATTAGAATATGTAAGAGTAAACAACATTATAAATCATTTAAGACCTGATGGAAAAACTCAAGTAAGTGTGGAATATGAAAATAATATACCTAAAAGAATACATACAATTATAATATCTACTCAACATGATCCAAACATATTAAAATTAAAAGATGATGTTATAAAACATGTTATTAATTTTGAAATAGAAGATTTAATCGATAAAGACACAGTAATATTAATTAATCCAACTGGTAATTTTGTAATAGGTGGGCCTAAAGGAGATAGTGGGTTAACTGGAAGAAAAATAATTGTAGATACTTATGGTGGGTACAGTAAACATGGTGGAGGCGCTTTTAGTGGAAAAGATTATACAAAGGTAGATAGAACTGCAAGTTATTATGCAAGATATGTTGCTAAAAATATTGTGGCATCTGGATTAGCAGATAAATGTGAAATTGGAGTATCATATGCAATTGGAGTTTCAAACCCAATTTCCATATATATTGATACATTTAACACATCAATAATAAAAGAAGATGACTTATTATGTATTATTAATAAAGAATTTGATTTTAGACCAATATCTATGATTAAACAATTAAATATGAAAAATATTGAATATAAAACTTATTCTTCTTATGGACATTTTGGAAGATCTGATGTAAATACTCCTTGGGAAAAGATCAATAAAATTAGTACATTAAAGAAATATGTAAATGTAAAACATAATAATTGATGTGTTTTTTATGTGTTAATTTTCAAAGTTTTAAATATTAAATTTACGATAAAATACATTGGGAAACGAATTCGCTTGACATTTTAGATATTATATGGTATTATTTGAACACCAAATGAGATATAAGGGGGATTATATGAAAGGTTTTATTTTCGAGTACAAAGATGAAAATGATTTTAACAAAAAAGAGAAATCAGTAAAGAAATACAACATGTTAGCATACAAAAAATTATTGTTTGAATACTATGAATCATTAAAAAATGGAGTTTTCTTGGGAAAATTAGTATCAAAAAATAGTGCTGAAAACAGTAAACATTATGAGTTAACAATACCAACTGATGATATGTTTGTTAAAGTACATGGAGAAATGGTATTACATTATACTGTATACGAAAATAAAAACATTGTTCTATTAGAAACAATAACTCCTGAAAAACTATTATTAGAAGGACATAAATCAGAATTAAAAACATATAAAGGTGTTATGATATCAAAAGAAAATGAAGAAAAAGATATGTTTAAAGTTAATTTATTAAACTCATTAAATAGACAATAATTATTGTCTATTTTTTTATTTTCAAAAAATGGTTGAAAATTAATTTACAATATGATATTATTTTATTTGTCGATGCGGACCCTTAGCTCAGTTGGTTAGAGCATCCGGCTCATAACCGGGAGGTCGTAGGTTCGAGCCCTACAGGGTCCACCAATTTAAAAAAAATAGATTAGCAATAATCTTTTTTTTATATATAATATATAAGGAGAGTTTATGAAGAATGAAATATTAAAAAAATATAAATATATATATCATAGAGGATATTATGATAATAAAGAAATACCAGAAAATTCATTATTAGCATTTGATAAGGCTATTAAACAAAATAATCCAATTGAATTTGATTTGAGATTATTAAAAGATAATACTATTATCGTTTTTCATGATGATAATTTAAAAAGATTAACAGGAATTGATAAAAAGATTAGCAAATGTACATACGATGAAATTAAAAATCTCAAATTACTAGATACAGATCAAAAAATTATAACTTTTAAAGAATTAATAGATTATGTTGATGGAAGTGTCCCTTTAGATATAGAAATTAAACATAATTTATTTTCTTTTAAAATTGAAAGAGAAGTTTCAAAAATATTAGACAAATATAAAGGTGATTTCATAATTAAAAGTTTTATGCCTACAACGGTTTTATATTATAGGTTATTTAGAAAAAATTATATAAGAGGACAACTTGTAAATAATTTTATTAAGCATAGTAAAATAAATCAAAGAATATTTAACTTTATTACTAAACCAGATTTTTTAATGTTCCATAAAAGAATTAAAAATATTAAACCTTATAAAAACAATCCCATATTTGTATTTACTATTAATAATGAGAAAGAATATATTTTATATAAAGATTTATTTGATGGATTAGTTGTTGAAAACATTAATATCAATTAAATTTTTATTGCAATTATATTTTATTAAGTGTATAATTTATATTGCGATGCGGGTATGGCGGAATTGGCAGACGCACTAGACTTAGGATCTAGCGGAGTAATCCATGGGGGTTCAAGTCCCTTTACCCGCACCAAATTGTTTATTAACGAACTCGTTTGTTATAAATCATTATAAGAGTACCTTTAACGGTTCTTTTTTTATTATATTTAATATTTTAAGGTATAATATAGATGTTGAGGTTTATATGAGAATAAATAATTATATTAGTTCTTCTGGATATTGTTCTAGAAGAAAAGCAGATGAATATATTAAAAATGGAAAAGTCAAAATAAATGGTATAAAGGCAGTTATTGGTCAAGATGTAAAAGATGATGATGTTGTAGAAGTATTGGGTAAAAAAATTGTTACAAAAAATATACCTATATATATAGCATTTAATAAACCTATAGGAATAGTTTCTACCACTGATAGAAAAATAAAAGATAATATAATAGATTATATTGGATACAAAGAAAGAATTTTCCCAATTGGAAGATTGGATAAAGATTCAGAAGGACTAATATTATTAACAAATGATGGTAATATTGTAAATGAAATACTAAGAAGTAGTAATAATCACGAGAAAGATTATATTGTAACAGTAGATAAAAATATGGATACAAAATTCACTAATGATATGTCTAATGGTGTAAAAATATTCAATCCAGTTAGAAATGAATATACTTTAACAAAAAAATGCAAAGTAAAAAAAATTAATAATAAAGTATTCAAGATTACTTTGACACAAGGATTAAATAGACAAATCAGAAGAATGTGTAATAGTTTAGGTTATAATGTTGTTAATTTAAAAAGAATAAGAATTATGAATATTGAATTAAAAAACTTACCTATAGGTAGTTGGAGACATATAAACAAAACTGAATTAAAAGACATGATGGATTTGTTGAAAATTAAAGAATGAATAATAATATAGGATATTTACTTAGGAATTTTTTTTAAGGGTTAATTCACTTTTTGGATTATCCCTACAGACACTGCGTATATACTTATACTATGTGCATTTTTTTTATTGTATGTTATAATTTCGTCTATGAGGGTTTTGGTTTATGATAACAAAAAATGCAAATATTGATATAAATAAAAACTATTCTAATGATGAAATTGACCAACTTATCAAAGAACAAAAAATAATAATAGTTGGTGGAGACGTAAAAAAATGTAGCAAAGATATTATCTAAATTAAAAAAAACATACGTTAATAGAACCAGACATAATGATAATAATTATTTATTATATATATTATTTCAATATTACTTTTCATGTCTTTACATTATAATATATTCATATATAATAGTTTTTATTAAGTAAAAAGGAGAATTTTATGAAGATAAATATGACATCTGAACGAT
>CAZSTI010000032.1:0-5747 GCA_964609995.1 uncultured Muribaculaceae bacterium | reverse complement strand
GTGGAAAGATTACCTTTAATAGTTTTGGAGATACTAATGGATTTAGAAATGATTTTTTTAGATATTTTAGATTAAAACAAATGAATTTAATATTATCAAAAGATATAGATAATTTTTATAAGTTGAACAATGAAAATGAAACTTTTTTAAAAAAAGTCTAGAAAATACTGTATTAAATAATAATGTGGATAAGGACGCAATAGACTTGTTAAATAAGCTTGGTTATTATAAGGATAATGTTATCAATGTACCAATAATAAAGAAAAAAGAACACTTAGTGTTTTCTAAAGAACTAATGGATTTGATTTATGATGATATAAATAATATATTATTAAATATAACTAATATTAATTTAACACCTAATATGAATGAAGTACCTTACAAAGATACCGCAAATGAAATATGGCATATAATATTTGGTTTAATAAATGAAGAGTTAATAAAAGAAGGAATTGTAGCAGAACCGAATAGTTATATTGATGAGGGAAGATATTTGAAGTGTATATATATAGAAGAGTAAATATATTTATTAATTATTTTAAATCAAATATTAATATAAAAAAAGCGAATGTGAAAAATTTTTAATTAGAAGGAGAAAATTATGAAAGAAATATTATACAATTATGATAATTTATTAAAAGAGGAGATTAATGAAACAATTATAAGAATTAAGGTTTTATTAATAAATGATCAAAATGAAATAATGTTAGGATATTGTGATAATATTTATCAATTTCCTGGAGGTCATTTAGAAGACGGGGAATCTTTTATAACGTGTATAAAAAGAGAAGTATTAGAGGAAACTGGTATTGAATTAGATGTAGAGTTGGATAATGAAATTAAGCCGTTTTTTAAATTGTCATATTTTAATAGAGATTATCCAAGCAAAGGAACAAATCGTTCTTCGGAAGTATATTATTATTATTTAAAAACAGATAAAAAACCTGATTTAAGTAAAGTTAATTATACTGAAAATGAAAAGAAAGGAAACTTTGAAGTAAAGAAAATTAATATGAATTCTATTGAAAAAATATTAATTGATAATATTCCTGGTAATTCTAAAAATAAAATAATTGTGCCAGAAATGATAGAAGCTATTAAAGAATTTATAAAAATTAATAGCAATAATTAGTATTAATAATATAGGAATTTATGTATAACTTTTCTATATGATTTATAATGCAAAAAATTAATATTTCTTTTGTATTATTCTTAAAAAAGAATATAATATAATTAGAAGGAGAATATATGAATAAGAAAAAAATAATAAGTATAGTAATGTTTATAATTGTAGTAATAGTTATTCTATTTTTTGTGACTTTTTGTTCAAGAAAAGAAGATAATAAAACATCTTACTCTGATACTAAAGGAGTAAATAAACCATCTTTGGTAGAAGGTATGAAAGCTGTAAAATGGGATGGTAATGACTGGGTTGAAGTAAATAATCCGGATACTGATTCATGGTATGATTATAAAAAGAAAGATAATAATGAATGGGCTAACGCTAAGACTAAAGACGGATCAATGTGGGTTTGGATTCCAAGATATGCTTATAAAATAGTAGGCAATAAAGTTGAAGTTGTATTTATAGAAAATACTGATAAAAGTGCTTCTGGTTATACTATTCATCCATCTTTTACTGGTAATGTTAAAGATGGTGGTTGGGATAAAAATATAAGTGGCTTTTGGGTTTCAAAATTTGAAGCAGGTAAAGATAGTGAAAAGTTAGTTTTTTTGCCAAACAAATATTCATATAATAATATAACAATTGGTGATTCATATGATATGTGCAAGAATTTGGATTATAAAGAATCTTATCCTCATTTAATAAAATCAAGTGAATGGGGAGCAGTTGCTTATTTAGCGGTTAGCCAATATGGAAGAAATGGTGTTGAAGTATCATCAAACAATACAACAATTAACTCAACTTCTGTTACAGCAGGTGGAAATGGAATTGATGGTTTAGCAGCTTCAGAAAAAGAAGCATTAATAAATAACGCTAATCAAAGTACAACAGGTAATGTATATGGAGTTTATGATATGGCTGGAGGATTGTGGGAAAGAGTATCAGCATATATAAACAATGGTAATGATAATTTAAAAAATGGTAATTCATTATTAGAAGATGGAAGTGCTAGTGAAAGTAATAAATATAAAACAGTATATCTGTATGATAAAAATAATGATTCAAATGAAGCAAACTATAATTTAAATAAAAATGTAAAAGGTGATGCTATATTTGAAACATCAAATGGTATAGGTAATGGAGAACAATCTTGGTTTGGAGATTATTCTAGTTTTATGACTGAAAATTCTCCATTTCTTCATAGAGGAGGATCAACTAATAATTCATCTGGAGTTGGTATATTTGCATTTAGTAATACTCCAGGACAATCAGCAATTGTCTTAGGATTTAGATGTAGCATTGTAATTGAATAAATAATAAATAAAAAAAGAATAGTAAACTAAAATAATAGAAGACTATTCAATATCAATGTTTATTTATTAAGGAGACTATAATGAAAAAAATATATATTAATGATTTAAAATGTGTAAATAACAGTGTAGATTTAGATGAATATATAAAATTTTATTATTATATTAAAGATAACATGGAATATGGAGAATGGTTAGGAGATTTTAATAAAGATGATATTAAGACTTTGCTATTAAATAATTCAAAGATATGGGTATATTATATTGAAGATGTTATTGTTTGCTCTATGATGTTTATACCATCTAGTTTAAAGTCATTATATAAGCTAGAAATAGATTTAGATTATAATATAGTAGGGGAATATGGTCCAATTATGGTAAATCCTAAATATAGAGGTAATAAATTGCAATATCAAATGTTAAAAGTATTAGATAAATATGCTATAAATAATCAATATAAATATGTAGTTACAACTATTCAGCCTAATAATATTTATTCAATTAATAATTTTATTAATAATTCTTTTAAATTTGTAAATAAGAAAGAATTTAAAAGAGGAATAAGAAACATATATATTAAGGAATTTTCAAAATAAAATTAAAAGATATTCAATATTTATTGTAGCATTACACATTATTTTTTTGTTGTCATATTACAAGATGGTTCAAAACCATTCTTTTTTAAATATAATGTTCCCCATTTAAAAGTATCATCAAGTATAGGCTTAATGCTTTTTCCTAATTCTGATAGCTCATATTCAACTTTAGGAGGTACAATTGGGTATACTGTTCTTATTATAAGACCATCTTTCTCTAATTCTCTTAATTGTTGTGTTAACATTTTTGAGGTGGCATTGGGTATTAATTTTTTTAATTCTCCAAATCTTAGAGTTTTATCTATAAGGTGCCATAAAATTAAAGCTTTATATTTGCCTCCAATTAAGTTTAATGTAGTTTCTACAGGACATTTAACATTCATATTAATCCTTTCATAGTATCTATTTGGGTAGTATATTACTTTATTGTATGTATTTATAATTTTGTTAGTGAATGATAAAATCATATCAACTAATTTAATATTAGTCAATATGGAGGAATAATGAAAAAAGAGATTATAAATATAGATGGTATGAGTTGTACAGCATGTGCATTAGGTATAGAAAAAAGAATAAAGAAATTAGATGGAATAGAAGATGTTAAAGTAAATTATAGTAATGAAAAGGCAGTTGTTTCTTATGATTCAAATAAAATAGCATTAATTGAAATAGAATTAGCGATTAATGAACTTGGATATAAAGTATTAGAAAAAGTAGATATTGATCAAGATAAAATAAAAAAGGAAAAAGATATAAAAATTTTATTTATTAAATTTATTGTTGCTTTAATTTTTACTATTCCTTTATTTTATATTGCTATGGCACCAATGATAAATTTTCCTTTGCCTAATATATTTAAAAATCATATACTACATGCTTTAACTCAAGCTATATTGGTAATACCTGTTGTGATAAGCGGTTATAAATTTTATACAGTTGGTTTTAAACTATTATTTCATAGAAGCCCAAATATGGATTCTTTAATTGCAATTGGAACTAGTTCTGCTTTAATTTATAGTATATATAATACTATCTTAATTATTGGTGGAAATACCGATTTAATACATTCTTTATATTATGAGACAGCTGGAGTTATTATAACATTGATATTATTGGGAAAAACATTAGAATCTATTTCTAAAGGTAAGACAAGTGAAGCAATTAAAAAACTTATGGGGCTTGCTCCAATTAGTGCATTAATTGAAGAAAAAGGAGTAGAAAAAACTGTTAAAATAGATGATGTAAAGATTGATGATATTGTAATAGTTAAGCCTGGTGAAAAAATTCCAACAGATGGAATAATAGTGGATGGAAATACTTCTATTGATGAATCCATGCTAACAGGAGAAAGCATGTCAATTATTAAGAAATATAATGATGAAGTATATGCTGCGACTATAAATATTAATGGATATATTAAGTATAAAGTAACTAAAGTAGGAGATAATACTGCTTTAGCTCAAATAATAAAACTTGTTGAAAATGCACAAAATTCAAAAGCTCCAATTGCAAAAATGGCTGATATTATTTCGGGTTATTTTGTACAAGTAGTTACTATAATTGCAATAATAGGTGCTATTATTTGGTATATAGTAACATCAGATATCGAATTTTCTTTGAAGATATTTATTTCTGTATTAGTAATAGCGTGTCCTTGTGCTCTTGGGCTTGCTACTCCAACTGCAATAATGGTATCTACTGGAAAAGGAGCCCAAAGAGGAATATTAATTAAAAGTGGGGAAGCCTTAGAAATAGCTCATAAAGTAAATACAGTTATTTTAGATAAAACCGGAACTATTACTGAAGGTAAACCTAAAGTAACAGATATTGTTTGTAATAATATAGATGAAAATAAGTTAATTCAAATTGTTGCATCTATTGAAAAGAAATCCGAGCATCCATTAGGAATAGCTATAGTAAATGAAGCTATTTCAAAAGAAGTAGATATTATTAATATAAATAATTTTGTGTCTATATCTGGTCAAGGTATAAAAGGGGAATTTGATTTTAAAGAAGTATTAATTGGAAATAGTAAATTGATGATTTCTAACAATATAGATATTAGTATTTTATTAAATGATTATGAAAGAATTGCTAACGAAGAAAAAACTCCAATATATGTTTCAATTGATAATAAATTAGTTGGAATAATTGGAGTAGCAGATGTAGTAAAAAAAGGTAGTAGAGAAGCAATTGATAAATTAAAGAGAATGGATATTGAAGTAATAATGGTTACAGGAGATAATGAAAATACTGCCAAAGCCATTGCTAAAGAAGTGGGAATTACAAATGTATTGTCAGAAGTAATGCCAAATGAAAAAGCAAATGTTGTAAAAGAAATTCAGGACAAAGGCAAAGTAGTAGCAATGGTAGGAGATGGTATTAATGATTCTATAGCTTTAGCTGCATCTGATATTGGGATTGCTTTAGGAACAGGAACAGACGTTGCAATTGAATCTGCTGACATAGTATTAATAAGAGGTAATTTAAATGAAGTATCTAGTGCATTAGAATTAAGTAAGAATACCATTAAAAACATTAAACAAAACCTATTTTTTGCATTTGCATATAATGTTATTGGAATACCTATAGCATTAGGTATATTATATATATTTAATGGACCATTATTAAATCCTATTTTTGCTGCACTTGCTATGAGTTTAAGTTCAGTTTCAGTACTTACAAATGCTCTAAGATTAAAAAGATTTAAACCAA
>CAZSTI010000031.1:0-5808 GCA_964609995.1 uncultured Muribaculaceae bacterium | reverse complement strand
GTCTCTCTTAGTTCTGGATCTCTAACCAATCTACCTACAATAACAATTTGATTTAGCATGTTTTCTCCTTTCCAACAGATAATAACCTTTTTTATAAAGAAAAGAAAAAGAATAAAAATCAATAAATGAATATAAAAAAAAGAAAAAACAATTAATTATGATTGTTTTTTACTTTTTTTATTATTATTAATACATCTAATTTATTATTTAAAATATTTGTGTATGATCATTGGTTTTTAATTTTAAAATTAATATTTTTTCATTATTTTCATCAATTTGATTTTGTAAATATTCAATTTCTTCCTTTAAGTACAATTCATTTTCTATTTCATATTGTTTTTCTAACTCTTCTTTTTTTACTGGATCTATAGTTAAAGATATAGCGTCTTTAATTAATGCTATTCGAGTTGATCTAGGTATATAATCTTCATTAAAACATCTATAACATACAGAAACATATCTTTCGTTTCCTCCCACCAATATCTCTTCGCCTGTCTTTTGAATTTCCCAAGTTTCGGGAGTAAATCTCGCTACATGAGTTGCTTGATTACCACAAGCACATAAGCAAGGCACTTGTTCAAGACTAGTTGCAAGTGCAAATACTGTTGCCATAGAACCATCTTCTTCTCCAAACAAATTACCTTTAAAATTATTTTTTAATCCATATACATCAACTGTAATAGGATTCTCTTTTTGTATAGTTAATTGTTTTAATTGTAGTATTTGCTTAGAAGGAAAAAATTGAATTTCATCAACCATTATAAATTCCGGTTTATTTTCAAGAGATTCTATTAATTCTATTATATTTGTTTCTTTATCAATTTCTAAAGCTTCTGCTTTAATTCCAACTCTTGATTCAATAAATCCTTTTTTAGATCTATTATCAAGACTGGGCTTTAATAATAATACTTCTTTTCCTTTATCAACTGCATAATTATAGTTTTTCATCAATAATAATGCTGTTTTAGCACTTCCCATTGTACCAAAATGTACAGTAAAGGGCTTCATAATTCCTCTTCCCACAAAACCTCCTATATTTGTAATTATAATTATATCAAAAAAAGTTATACATTAGTAGAACTTTTAAGTAGTTTTATATTATTTATAATATCTATATATTTCTCTATTTTTCATGTCGCGATTTACTATTAAAAAGTCTATCTTTTATGTCAATTAATTTGTTTATTAAATTTCTTTTATTTACATTATCATTCATCATTTTATAATAATTTATAATATTTTTATCTATTGGTTTTGGATAATTTGAAGTGTCTATGTTTTCTTTTTCTAAATCTTCTTTGGTAAAATAGTCTAAAAAATTAAATTCTTTATTTAATTGAACTTCAAGTGGGTCATAATTTAAAATATTAATTGGTTTTAACGAATCAACACAATCTTTCATAAATCTATTATATATTTCTTCATTTAACCATTCTTTTTTTACTATTGGACTTTTTTCTAAAATAAATCCTTCATTAAAATCATTTTTATTAATTCTTACTTCTAAAAAAGGAGTTTTTTTGTGAGGATAATACCAGTTATACATTCCAACACCAAAATTATTTTTTATTAATTCATAAGGAATATCACATTTGAATACATAATATGTTTTGTTTTCCATTTGAGTTTTAATATGCTTATATACTTCAGCATTTTCAGGTAATATAAAAAAATGATAATATTCTTTTTCATCATTATAATCAAATGTATTTAATCCTGTTTGTTTTTCGAATTTTTCTTCATTATCTAATGGTTTTGTTCTATATAAAATCATAACAATGCCTCTTATTCATCATTATATCAAAAAAAGTTCTACATAAGTAGAACTTTTAATTATTTTATATTATTAAATATATATTGATAAGTATTATCTTTTGTATCTTTTGTTATGTCAAAAGTATATGTATATGGTTCGCATAATTCTCTTGCTAATTCATTTTGAGTTTTATTACCATCAATTACATTTGTATTTTCTTCTCCATTACAATATATATCTCCTTGCTGTTCCCAATTGTAGATATAAAATTTTACAATAAGTTTACTATTATCAATTTCTGCACTTGAGAAAAGCACATTTGCTGTTTGATAGTAGTCCGAATTATCCACTTCATATGTAGTATATTCTTTATAATTATTTTCACATGAATAATTATTTGGTTGATCTCCTTTACAATATTCAAAATTATCCTTTATATAAACATCATCAGGCTTTTTAAAATTCAAATTCAAATCATATAATTCTTTTGCACTCAAAATTTTGTTTTCAATTAAATTTTTTGTTTCATCTTCATTGTCTTTTTGTATATTAGTCTCAAACAAATCACACCCAGCAAGCATAAATAGTGCTAAAAATAATAAAACTATTTTTTTCATTTTTCCTCCTAATCCTATTATATATAATTTATATAATAGCAGCAACAAAAAGATTGAGTTTACTCTCAATCTTAATTATTATTTTTTATTATTGAATCAATATCTCGTTTTAATAATGATTGCATACTCTCTTTATACTTACTTAAATTTAATTCTTTTAATTTTAATTCAACTTTATCTGATAAGTTTGGTTTATATATTAATATTAAATTTAACTTACTTAGACATTGTCTAACTGATGTACTTGTATTATCATCTAATTCTTTTAATATTAAATTCAAATTACTTTCTATTTTATTTTCTTTATCACACTTTGCTAAAGCACATATTAATCTAAATGCTCTAACCCTAATAAAGGTTTTATCATTATTTAACATACTAAGCAATTCATCAAAACAATCGTACAATTCATTTGATTCAGCAACTTCAATTTCTAACTTAATCAAACTATTATATGCATTTTTATCATCTTTATCATATAATTTGTTTATTTTATCTTTCATATAATTAACTCCATTAATTACTATTTATCTATTCGTTTATTTTATTATTATAACATGAGTTTTAAAATCTAGATGCTCGCAATATGTTTACATGAGAGCAAGTAAAAAGGTTGAGATTACTCTCAACCTTATTTATTATTTTTTGCTTTGATTGTGACTTGTATTTCTGTACTATTAGGGACTAATTTGATTTTCAAAATAAACTAAATATATATCAGATTTTATGATTCATAAAATAATCATAATTACCAATATATTCAGTTAAAATATTATTATTAATATATAATATTTTATTGGCTAACTTATTAATAAAATATCTATCATGAGAAACAAATATTATTGTACCATTATATTCATCTAGGGCCTTTTCTAATACTTCTTTTGTATAAATATCCAAATGATTTGTCGGTTCATCTAATATAATAAAATTACTTTTATTATGAATTAGTTCAAATAATTTTAATCTTACTTTTTCCCCTCCAGATAATTTATTAACTTTTTTAAACACAAAATCACCATGAAAGTAAAACTTATCTAATGTATTTCTTAAATGAGACTCTTCTCCTATAAAGCATTTTCTTGCATACTCTAAAACTCGAACGTCTTCAGTAAAAGATATTTGTTGAGGAATATATCCTATTTTAATATTTGAGCCTATTTTTATTTGTTCAATATTATTATTTAATATTTGTTTTATAAGAGTAGATTTTCCACAACCATTATTACCAATAATACAAATTTTTTCTCCATACCTAATACTTAAATTAATATTTTTTATTAATAATTTACCCGCAATAAATAAATTATAATTATTAATATTTAATACATCATTACCAGATCTAGTATCATTTACTAAATTAATCGGTAATTTTTTCTTTATTACTGGTTTTTCCTTTAATTCTAGTCTTTCTAATCTTTTTCTAATGTTTTCTGCTCTTTTAAAGAATGATTCTCCTCCTGGATACGCTAATTTACCAAATTCTTGTAACTGCTTAATCTTCTTTTTCATTGCTTCGATTTGTTTTTGCTGATCTTTGTAATCTTGAAATTCTTTTTCTATTCTTAAATCATTTTCTCTTAAATAATTTGAATAGTTTCCATTAAAAGTTATTGCTTTCCCATTTTCAATTAGAATTGTCTTAGTAGATACTTTATCTAAAAAATATCTATCATGCGATATCATTAATATGGTACCATTATATTTATTTAAGAATTGTTCTAACCAATCTAAAGTATCAATATCCAAATGATTTGTTGGTTCATCCAAAATTAATATATTTGATTTTTTTATAATTAAAGATGCAAGCATAACTCTTTTTTGCTCACCACCAGATAAATCGCTAAATCTACGATTATATAATTCGCTTATTTTTAATCCAAAACTAACTTTTTCCATTAATGTGTCCAACTCATATCCACCACATTTAATATATTCTTCTTGAATACTTAGATACTTATTTATTAATGATATATCGTTAGGATTATTTATCATTTTCTCTTCATAATTCTTCATTTTTTTTGATATTTCCAATAAATTACTATCGCTTTTAAATAGTATGTTTTTCACAGTTTCATCTTTATATATTAGTTCTGGTTGTTGAGTTAAATACCCTATATTAGAGTTTTTTCTAATCGACAATGTTCCACTATCATAATTTTCGAGTCCATTAATTATATTAAGTATAGTAGTTTTGCCACATCCATTATCACCTATTATAGACACTCTTTCGCCAGTTTTAATTTCAAAACTAACATTATTTAAAACATTTTTAAAACCAAATGATTTATTTATATTGTTTAAACTTATCTCTATCATAATCTGTTACCTTCCTTTTTACCAAATAAAAACCAAATAGATGTCCACATCCATTTGGTAAGGATGCAGGCACGACAAAACTGTCATACCCGCTAATAGAATTTTTATTAGTCAGGTATGACTATGCTAAAATATACATGATTGTGTATTCAAAATAATTTAACATAATCATCTCTCCTCAATAACAAAATTATATGATACTAAGTTTTTTCTGTCAAGTTTATAAAAAAAGATTGAGATTATTCTCAATCTTATTTATTATTTTTGTTTTATTACCGCTTGAGCAGCTGCTACTCCAATTTAGAATTTTTTAATTCTATTTGAGGAGTAACTGAATCGAAATCCTTCCCCTTATAGATTTAATAATTCTTTCTTTTTTTTATCGAATTCTTCTTGATTTATAATACCTAAATCTAATAATTCTTTGTATTCCTTTATCTCCTCTATAGGATCTTTTTTACTTTCTTCATTTACCTTTAATTTTGAGAATAAATCTACAACACCATCTTTTGTTTTATTAAACCCATCCGTAACTATTTCTTTTGTCTTATTAAATCCTTCATTAAATATTTCCTCGAAGTTTTTCTTTTCTTCTTCATTTACTTCTCCTGTTTCTTTACTTAATAATTCTATATCCTCATTAAATTCCTCTTCATTATACTCAAATGTAGCTTTGTCTAATGTTTGATTTAATCTTTTTGCCATTGGCATCATTGACGCAAAATTTATTGTACCTGATATTACTCCGCCAATTACTGGAATAGCTTTTGAAACACCAGTTGCTAAAGTTTTCTTTGTTAGAGTATAACCTACAAATGAACAAGTTTTCTTAATAATTGGATACCAAAAAGTCTTTGTTAATGCTTTTTGCGGTATCTTCTTTAAGGCTGTTTTCGCTACTTGAGTAGATAATACTCTTACACCAGATACAGCTCCAGAAACTCCAAACATAACTCCACAATATAATATTAATTGATTTTGAACTTTTTCATCATCAACTTGACCATTTTTCCATAAATCATCTGCACCATATAAATATGATAATTCTTGCGCCAGTCTTAATGACATTCCAAAAAATTGTAGAATATCTGCCGGAATAGTCGCAGCCATCGCTAA
>CAZSTI010000030.1:0-6655 GCA_964609995.1 uncultured Muribaculaceae bacterium | reverse complement strand
GTGGAGAGGTAATATTGATTCGACCTTGTTTGTCGAATTCACATTCAGTGGCACCTGATAGAAAGAATCTTTGAAATGATCTTACATCTTTTTTAGTAAAAGATAGTTCATTTAATTGAGATATAATTTTAGTCCATTCATTTTTAGGATATACAAACAAACATGAATCAATTCCCCTAGTAATGATGAACTTTTCGCCTAAATCATATCTGAATTTTGATGGGATAATCATACGTCCTTTTTCATCAATATTATGATGATATTCGCCCATAAACATATTAATCCCCCACTTTCTACCACTATGTTCCACTTACTACCACAATAGTACAACAAAAAAACTATCTTGTAAATAGTTTTTATTATTATTATTATATTAAAATTTTTAAATCGTAAACTAACGTATACTTAATATCTTGTTACTCTATCACTCCATAAACTATAATTATTATTAGGAAAATTAATTACTTGTTTTGGATTAATTAGTCTTGCTTTATAATCATTATAAGTCCAATAATCTTTATATCTCAATCCATATGCTATAGATAAATGTAAGTGAGCACCAGTAGAACATATATCTAATTTTTTATTTGCTCCACCCATCATACCTATTACTGTATCTTTTGATACAAATTGACCTTCTACAACATTTACTACTGATAAATGTAAATATGCTGATGTATATTTTTTACCATTAATATTATGGTGTATATAGACTTGATTACCACCACAAATAGCATAATATATTTTGGCTACTACACCATTTGCTACAGATAATACTTTTGTATTAACTCCAGTTTTATATGACATATCTATTCCACTATGGAATTTATAAATTTTATCTATCGGGTGATATCTGTTTCCAAAATTACTTGTAACATAACCACTTGTTAATGGTCTATAAAACCTTGTATCAGGAGGTAACAACCTATTTGCACATACATTTAAATCTTCATCTAATCCACATCCAGCTCTTTCATACATAGATATTACATCTTTAGCACTTTTTATCTCATCTTCTAAAGATTGTTCTTGTTCTTGAAGTTCTTCTTTTTCTCTACCCAATGAATTTAATTGCACTTTCAACTTACCTTGTTGATTCTCTAGTTCTATAGTCTTTTTATTCATCTCTTCATTCTTTTTAATATTTTGTTCAATCTTATCTTCCATTTGCACGATTAAATCATCATTATATTCCGCTATTTGTTCTGTAATAGAAAATCTATATATAAAATCTTCAATTGTCTCAGCACCAAATATATATTCAATATAAAAGGAACCTTCAGTTGTAGTTTGATAAGATTTAATCAATTCTTTTATTTGTTCATCTTTTTCTTCAATTTCTCCATTGAGATCATTTATTTCTTTTTCAATCCTAATTAACTCATTTGAAATAAATTCCATATCACTATATATTTTATTAATAGTTCCTTTTGTTTGATTAATTTCCGTTTCAGTTTGTTTAATAGTATCTTTTTTATCTTTTGCGTCTTCTAATAATATATCTAATTTCTTTTTTAAATTTCTAATTGTCTCGGCTTTAGCAGTACCCACAAAAGAAAACATAGTAACAAATACTAAAAACATTCCTATTATTTTTTTCATAGTTCCTCCTAATAATAATATTATAACATTATTATTTTTTTATTTCAAAAATATAAAAAAAAGAGTTTACACTCTTTTATTTTTATCTATATAACAATATTGGATTAATAGAATTACTAGAATTTGGTGGTCCACCTTTTCCAACTCCAAAATGTAAATGAGGCCCAGTGGATCTTCCAGTATTTCCAATTTTTCCTATTTCCTCACCTTTTGTTACTGCTTGACCAATAGTAACAGATACTTTCGATAAGTGATAATAAGCTGTATAAAAACCATTATTATGGTTGATTAAAATATAAGCACCCCTACTGTCATTATATCCTCCTCCAGCCGCCCCAACAACATTACCATCATTTGCAGCATATACTGGAGAACCCATTGTAGGAAAAGTAATAATATCTATTCCATCGTGGAAATCCCTTGCTCCAAATATATATCTATATCCATAATCACTATAAATCATATATGGTGTTTTTGTTGGCCACTCCCAATTTCCTGCATCTGCGATAATAATTGGATCTCCGGAAATTCTTGCTCCCCTTACTTCAATTCTATTAACTGCTGGTTTAATAACTTCAGAATTAGTTATTTTAGCATTATTAACTATTCCATTTTTATATTGGATTCTTTTAGTTACCCTTTCTAAACCATTTTCTCCCTCTTGAGTTACATTATAATAGCTATATGGTTTAGACGAATCATACTTTATTTCAGTTTTAAATTTAGTAACAAATTCTTCTACTAATTGTTCTTCTTTAACAACATCAACTACCGTTGCAATTTGTCCTACGTTTACTTCTTGACCTTCATAAAGAAGATTTGATTCACTATTAAATTCGGGATTAATAATTAAAAACTCTTTGGTTCCTAATTTGTGATCAATTGCTACTTGTTCTATAGTTTCACCTTTTTTTATTACATATTTTTCTTGTTCCTCTAAAGTACCAAACAATAAATAATGAGTTATTTTTTTTTCGTCAGAAAATATATATTCATCAGAAGGAATTAGTGTATCTCTTTTAATAGTAACATTTCCTAATGCTTCATCATTTATATATATATCTTCTATAGTTCCTCCCAACTCAAAATTCGTGTATGTATTTCCATCAAAAAAAACATTGTATTCATTTTCATTTATAAACGTTTTAATCGTATTTTCTAAGGCTTTTTTATAATCCTCTTCTCTTAATACATTGATTTTTATTGTATCAAAAGAACCATCTTCTTTCGGTTTTTTTATGCTAATAATACAACCTTTAACAGTAAAAGGCTTAATATCTTTTATTGTTTCATATAATTTTCTTTCGTCAACTATATTTGATTCAAACCCTATATATTCTTCTATATAAAGATTTTCAGGCAAATATACATCCTCTATGTCATATTTTTCTTTTAAATCAATTTGATCATCATCAATATATTTGTATAACCTATCTTTCGAATTAATTGTTCCTATATGATTTCCATCCAAATAAACATTATATAATTTCTTCGGATATTCTTTAGCAGATATATTTTTTTCGAATGAAGGAATTAACGCAAACAAAGAAAAAACTATAGTTAATATTGCGCTCATAATTTTTTGTTTTTTATTCATAATAACCTCTCATGTATTTTGAAATTATAACATTATTTTATATTTTTTTCAAATTAGATACAATTATTTGATATCTAGATATATTTTTTTCAACATTACCCCTAATTAACAATATGTTTCCAATTTCTATATTATTATTGTATACTTTTGGAAATAATACCAAATCTATACTACCAAACTCATCGCTTCCTTTAACAAAAGCCATAGTTTTATTATTTTTAGTATTTATTTCTTTAATATTATCTACCATCAAAATCAAATTAATTTCCTTATTAAAATAACTACTAATATCAATAGAATTTATTATGTTATCATAATTTAATTTATAACTAATAACAGGATGATTTGATAAATAAAAACCAAATACATTAATTTCTCTTTTTGATAATTCTTCTTTTGAATATTCTTCCGTTTTATCAATTAATGGCTTTTCAACTTTTGAAATACCTAAACCACTATTTAATTCACCAAATGTAAACAAATTATCTATATTATTAATCAATGTTTTATGATTATATCCAAATAAATCTAACGAATTAGAATCAATTAAACTTTCTAAAATATTATTATTTATAAACTTATATGTTCTGGAAACAAAATCAAAAATATCTTTGTACACTCCGTTATTTCTTTCATTTATTATTTCTTTTGACACTAAAGATCCAATATTTTTTATGGCAGACAAAGAATATCTAATTCCATCTTCATCAATTACATATTCCAACATACTTTCATTAATATTAGGCTTTAATATATTAATATTCATTTTTTTACATTCTTCAATATATTTCTTTGTTTTGCTTTCTTGGCCTATTGCATTAGTTAGTAATTCAATCATAAATTCTTTTGGATAGTTTGCTTTTATATAAGCCATTCTATATGCAAGTATAGAGTATCCTACTGAATGAGCTTTATTAAATCCATAATTAGCAAATTTAAGTATAAATTTATATATTTCTTTTGCCAATTCTTTTGTATATCCATTCTCAATAGATTTATTAATAAATTTTTCTTCTTCATCAATTATTATTTCTTTTTTCTTTTTACTTATAGCCCTTCTTAAAACATCTGCTTCTCCCAAAGTATAATTTGCAATCTTATTTAATATCTTCATTATTTGTTCTTGATATATTATTATTCCATAAGTAGGAGCTAATATTTCTTTTAAATCTTCATGAATATATTCTATTTTTTCTTTCTTATGTTTCCTTTTAATATATTCATCAATATTTGATGAGGGTCCAGGTCTAAATAATGCAACTGCCGCAATAATATCATCAAAAGAATCGGGTTTTAATTTTTTTAAAAAATTTTTCATTCCATCAGATTCAAATTGAAATATACCATCAGTATAACCATTTCTAAATAATTCATAAGTTTTATTATCATCAAGAGGAATATTACTATAATTAATATTTACTTTAGTTAATATCTTTTCAATTAATGATAAATCTTTTAATCCTAATAAATCCATTTTTAATATTCCCAATTCTTCCAAATGTTCCATAGAAAAACCACTAATATAAATATCATTATATTTTTCAAAAGGTATATAATCATATAAATTTAAATTGGAGATAATTATACCCGCTGCATGAAGTGATATTTGTCGCTTTAACCCATCCAATTTTAAACTAACATTGATTAAATTCTCTAAATTATTACTTTCAATATATTTTTTTAATTCATCATTTTTATTATATGCTTCAATTAATGAAGTTGTTCCGATTATTTTACAGATTCTGTCTATTTTTTTTGTATCTATATCCAATATTTTAGCTACATCTCTTATTACTTGTCTTCCAGATAATGAAGAAAAAGTAATGATGGGCAATGCCTTAAAATTAGAATACTTATTTATTACATAATTAATTACTTTATCCCTTTTACTAGATTCAAAATCAATATCAATATCAGGCATACTAATTCTTTCAATATTTAAAAATCTTTCAAATAACAAATCATATTTAAGAGGATCAACTTCAGTAATACCCAAACAATAAGAAACCAAAGAACAAGCTGCACTTCCCCTACCTGGTCCAATTAATATATTATTATTTCTAGCATACTTAACATAATCATATACCACTAAAAAGCAATCACTAAACTTCATTTTATCAATAATATCTAATTCATATAATACTCTATCATAATAGCTCTTTTTAACCTTAGAACCAAATCTTTTTATTAATCCTTTTTTACTTAATTCCAACAAATATTCTTTTGAATTAACATCTTTTGAAAAAACAGGAAATAAATCATGATTATATTTAAAATCAATGTTGCACATATCAACTATTTCATTTTCTAGTTTAAAATCACTTTTAATATGATATCCCAAATAACAATTATCTTCAATTTTGTAATCATTAATACTATCTATTTTTTTTCCTTCTTTTATTAAATAAAGATACCTTAAGTAATTAATATCTTCTTTATTTATAGAAAGAACTTTATTTATATATACTAAATTATTAGTTACTAAGCTCTTTTCTATATAATCTTCATTATATCCTAAATATAAACTTACATAAATACTTGTTAACTCTTTATACAAATCAACATCTAATACTATACATACTAGATTTAAACAATACTTTTTTAAATCTTCAATGTTTAATTTTCTATCTTGATTAATATAAGTTAAATTAGTTAAATTTTGATATCCTTTATAATTTTTAGCATATAACAATAATATTTTTTCATTAATTATTAATTCTATTCCAATTATAGGTTTAATATTATTTTTTTTACATTCTTTATAAAACTCTAAAGTACCATACATATTATTATCGGTAATTGATAAAGCAGTAATATTTAGTTCTTTAGCTTTTATAACAAGTTTTTTAATATCACATAAAGAAGATAACATTGAATAACTAGTTTTTATATATAAAGGAATATAATTCATACTATCACCTTCTCTTATTAATTTTACACTATATTTTTTTTTATTTCAATTGACTAAACTTCAATATTATGATAACATTTATTAAGTGATTTTAGGAGGAAATATGGCAAATACTAGTACAAATAGAAAACCTTTATTTGGTAACAATCGTTCTCATGCTTTAAACGCTACTAGAAAAAAACAAAGTTTAAACAAACAAAATGTAACAGTTGATGGAAAAAAAGTAGTAATGAGCGCAAGAGAAGCTAAGAAAATTAAAAAAGGAAATAAATAAACACTAGTTAGTGTTTTTTTTATATTAATTTCAATTATATAATTATGTTATAATAATAATAGGTGATAAATTTGAAAAAACTAATAGGAATCATTTTATTGTTATTTCTTATTACACTAAATATTTATCTTATAATAAAAAGAAATACAGAACCCAAAGATGAAATTTATATACAAAAAGAAATAAAAGAACCCATTACATATAAAGAATACTTTATTGGAGATATTATTATGATTAATGATGAAGAATGGAGAGTTATTAAAAACTCATC
>CAZSTI010000029.1:0-6846 GCA_964609995.1 uncultured Muribaculaceae bacterium | reverse complement strand
TATTAGAACTAGCCCAATACTTTATATCTTCCTCTTTTATATAATACATTGGTCTTATAAGCTCCATACCTTCAAAATTGTCACTTTTTAATTTTGATTTCATTCCTCCATATACTCCGTTATAAAACATATTTAATAAAACCGTTTCTATAACATCATCAAAATGATGTCCTAACGCTATTTTATTGCATCCCATTTCTTTAGCTTTGCTATATAAATGACCTCTTCTCATTCTTGCACACATATAACAAGGATTATTTTTTGACCCATTTAGATATTCAAATATATCAGAATTAAATATTTCTAAAGGTATATTTAAATTAATTGCATTTTCTTTTATAAGTTCTAAATTATTATCATTGTATCCCGGATTCATAGTAATGAATTTAATATCAAATTTAAATTTACCATGTTTTTTTAATTCTTGAAAACATTTTGCCATAAGGAATGAGTCTTTACCTCCACTCATACATACAGCAATAACATCTCCTTCTTCAATTAAATTATAGTCTTTAATTGCTTTTACAAACTTAGTCCAAATACTTTTTCTATGTTTTTTAATTATTGATCTCTCTACTTCTATAACATCCAAATTAATCACCAAATATATTTTAACACAAATATTCTTGTATTTTTATAATTGTTTGATATAATTAAACATATAAAGTAGGAGGTGAAACAAATTGGCTAACATAAAAAGTTCTATTAAAAGAATTAAAACTAATGCTAAAAAAAGAGCATCTAACGTTCCTGTTAAAGCTAGAGTAAAAACTTCTGTTAAGAAAATATTTAAAGCAGAAGACAAAAAAGAAGCATTAAGAAAAGCTACTAAGGATATAGATAAAGCTGCTAAAAAAGGTGTTATAAAAAAACAAACAGCTGCTAGAAAAAAATCAAGATTGGCAAAAAAAGTAAACAAGGATAAATAATCCTTGTTTTTTTTTGTCTTAAATAATACTATATAATTAGGAGATAATATGAATAAATTAATAAAAGCTTTTATTGCGCTAATAATTATTATAGCAGGATTACTTGCATTATATAAATTGTCTAAAGAAAATGAATCTATGATTGCAGTTGTTGAATATTATACTAGAAAAGGAACTACTATAGAATATAATCAATGGCAAATTAATAATCCTAATAAATATGTAGAATTAACAAATGATTTTTCTCCAGAAAACAAAAAAGAATTATTAAATATCTTTTATACTATACTAGCATCAGGAATGGATGAATTTACCTTTTATTGTGATTTAGATTATGAAGAATGCATTAATGATGTTAAAGAATTAACAAAAGACGATATGATATTATCTCATATTAATGGTTTTGTTCATGTTTATAATTCTTATACATCAATTTCTACTGAATTTAAAAACAATGGGAAGATAACTGTTAAAGTTTATAGATTATATAGTAAAGATTTAATAAATTTAATTGAAGAAGAAAAAAATAAATGGTTTGATAAATTATATAACCCAAATAAAACTATTAAAGAAAACTTGTTAATAATTCATGATTATATAATTGATAACACTAGGTATGATGTTGAATATGTAGTAAAAGAAACACATAGAAAATCAAATACCGCATATGCTCCATTATTTGATGGATATGCAATATGTAGTGGTTATACTGATTTAATGGCTCTATTCTTATATGAATTAAATATAGATAATATAAGAGTTTCAAATGAAACACATACTTGGAATATGCTATATTTTGATGAAAGTGAATTAGTAATAGATATTACTTATGATGATCCTGTTACACAAGATAAATCAGACTTCAAAAGAAATGATTATTTCTTAATTACTTCAAAAAAATTACAAGATTTAGATAATGACCATTATTTCAATGAAGAAATATATTTAAAATAAAAAATCTACTTATGTAGATTTTTTTATATTTCTTGCATTACAGTTATTATCATTGGTCTTGTTTCGGTTTCCATATATAGATATTTTCCAACTTCTTCTCTAATAGAATTTTTAACTCCATTATAATCAATATAATTATTACTAATATTTTCATTTAATATTCTAAGTGATATCTCTTCTATTTCTTTTATTATTTCTGAACTTTCTTTAACATATATAAATCCTCTAGTAATAATTTCAGGACCTGCAAGTAATTGTTTGGTTTTTTTATCTAATGTTGAAGAAATAATTAATATTCCATTATCTGCCAACATTTCTCTATCTTTTATTACGAGTTCACCAATATCCTCAGTAGATGTACCATCAATCATAATATTTCCAATTTTTACTTTTTCAATTTTATCAACTAAATTTCCATTTTCAAAAGTAATTACATCTCCATTTTCCTTAAGTAAAATATTCTCCTTTGGAAGACCAATAATAGACGCTATTTCAGCATTTTCTACTTGATGTCTATATTCTCCTATAACTGGGAAATAATATTTAGGGTTTATTAAATCTAACATAAGCATTAAATCTTCGCTAGAAGCATGATGAGATAAATATTTATCAGTAGATAATATTATTACATCAGGTCCAATTTTTGCAATTTTGTCGCTTATTTTAACTGCAGATTTTTCTAAATCATCACTAATTGGTTCTAAGAAAATAAAAGTATCAGTAGGTTTTACTGTAATAAATTTATCATAACCACTCAATATTTTCTCAATATTAACAAAAGGTTTGTCATTATCTGAAGAGGTTAAAATTAAAACATCTCTATCATTAACATTTGATAAGTCTCCAATTTTATTTCTATCAAATTTTACATATCCCTTTTCTAAAACATAATTGATAATTTTTTGTAATTTTTTACCCATTATAACTATTTTTCTTTGAGTCTTTGACACTTCATTAAATAATTCTTGAAGTCTATAAATGTTTGTAGATATTACATGAAAAATAATTCTTTCTTCTTTCCTAATTAACATTTCATTTATTAAACTTGCTAATCTATGATTTGGTGAAGTATACCCTTTTCTATCGGAATATAAAGATTCAGATAATAAACAAAGAACTCCTTGTTTACCAACATATGCAAGTTTACCTATATCAGTTTTATAATATCCTCTCATCGTTGAATCAAAGACAAAGTTTCCAGTATAAAAAATCGCACCATCTTTTGTATTTAATACATATCCAACACTTTCAGGTACAGAGTGTGTTAAACTAATTGGAAATATACTATTATCTCCAAATACTATTTTTTTATGAGGCGATATTTCAACAATATTATTAGTAGGTACATTTAACTCATCTAATATTCTTTTTATAGTATCGACTGTAAACATTGTTCCATAAATCTTAACGTTTGGTAAATCATTTATTACATTAGGCAAAGCCCCAATATGTTCATCATGAGGATGTGTAATAAAAATTCCTTTAACTCTAGCTGCATTTTCTTTTAAGTATGATAAATCAGGTATTACATAATCAATACCCAATAAGTGACCTTCTGCATATTTTGAACCCGCATCAAAAACAAATATATCTTTCTCAACTTCTACAATATACATATTTTTGCCTTTTTCGTTTAGTCCCCCTAAACTAAAAATTTTAATTTTGCTCATTTTTTCTCCTTTTTTAAATTAAAAGTTTTTAACTTTTTAAATTATATCATATAAATAAAAAAAAAGATATTTAATCTTATCTTTTTAAAGATTTAGTCTCCCTAACCCATTCATCAGGACCTATTGCTCCAAAATATGTATAGTTATTAGTTTCTAAAGAATATTTATATGTTCTTCTAATTAATAATTCTTTGAATTCTTTTAATTGTTGTATTTTCTTATCTTTATCTTTATCATTAATAGAACCATATATTGCAACAATAATATTATATTTATTATTATCATTATAAATATTAGCCCACTTAGTAATATCATCAAAATTATATGGATTATAAGTTATTAAAGTATCATATAAATTACTATTTAATTGATCTATTTTAATCAACTTATTACTTTTGTTTACTATTATAGGTGAAAAGCCAGAAACCTTTAAATCACCTTTAATAACTGGATTAAGTTGATTATTTAAATCTTTATGAAAAGGAGTTGCAATTGTAGATTCAATTCTATTATAAAATATAGAGTCATTAATTCCTTTTCCAACTTCAATATTATTCAAACCTTTATAATCAAATTTTAAATAATCAAAAAAAGAAAAAACATCTTCTGCAAACCCTAATCTTTTGGATAACCAATCATTAAAATCTAAATTTAATAACTCAGTATCTTCA
This sequence comes from uncultured Muribaculaceae bacterium, assembly GCA_964609995.1. GTDB lineage: Bacteria > Bacillota_I > Bacilli_A > RF39 > UBA660 > JAAYGD01. The sequence goes on along the minus strand of CAZSTI010000029.1, from coordinate 2,622 downwards.
TAGCTTTTAATTCCTTTAGAACTAATATATTGTTTTAATAGAGTTTGTCTATAATCACTATCCTTAATCATAAAAACACCTCACTAAAACATATTATACATTTGAATATATTATTGTCAATTATTTAATTTATCTAACTAATCCGGTTTTTTTTCTCATTTCCTCATATTTATATTTAGCCATTTCATTAACTTTCTTGCAACCTTCATCTAGTATTTTATCTAACTCATTATTTTCAATTATATACTTATATTTATTTTGTAAATCTTCCAAAAAATTAACTACTATATCTGCTAAATCTTTTTTAAACTCTCCATAATTAGAATTTTTATACTTCTCTTCTATTAAATTAATGGGAATATCTGTTAATCCAGAATATATATTTAATAGATTTGATATACCAGGTTTATTTTTTTCATCATATTTAACTATAGATTCACTATCAGTTATAGCACCCATAATTTTTTTTCTAGCGTCTTCTAAATTATCTAAAAGAGAAACAACTCCTTTTTTACTATCTTCTGTTTTACTCATCTTTTTAGTAGGATCTTGTAAGTCCATAATTTTAACACCAACTGCAGTTGTTTTAACTTCTGGAATAACAAAAGTATTACCGTATTTATTATTAAATCTAATCGCAACATCTCTAGTTAATTCAACATGTTGTTTTTGATCAATACCTACCGGAACAATTTCAGAATCAATAACTAATATATCTGATGCCATTAATGCAGGATAAGTAAATAATCCAACAGTAAAATTTTCGTTATTTTTGCTTTTTTCTTTAAATTGAATCATTCTGCTCATTTCTCCATAATATGTATTACATTCTAACAACCAAGAAACTGCAGTTATATAAGGACAATCAGATTGAATATATAAAGTTGAATTATTATTAGAAAGTCCACACGCAATAAAAATTGCAGCAAAATCTCTTATATTTTTTTTTATTTCTTCTGTTTTATTTTCAACAGTTAATGAATGAAGATCAGCAACAAATATATATGTTTCGTATTCTTTTTGATACTCTAATATTTGCTTGATAACTCCAATATAATTACCTATTGTGAGTTCTCCAGTAGGTTTAAATCCAGTTAATAATCTTTTCATAATATCTCCATAGATTGATAATACTATTTAGATTGACAAAAGTCAATTTATTTGTTTAAATTATAAGGCATAGGGGTGTAGTTAAATGGCATAATAGGAGTCTCCAAAACTTTTGTTGGGAGTTCGATTCTCTCCACCCCTGCCATAAGAATATTAGTCGAACTTTCGACTTTAGAGCAAACTTGGTATGAAAATATCAAGTTTTTTGTTAAAATATTAGTAAGGAGGATTTTGATGGAAAAGAAATATGATAAATTAGTTCGTGATAATATTCCTGAAATAATTATTTCCAATGGTGGTCAACCATTTTGCAGGAAATTAGATGATAAAGAATACTGGGAATATTTATTAAAAAAAGATTCAGAGGAATTAGAAGAAGTGAGAGTAGCACCAACTAGAGAAGAAATTTTAAAAGAACTAGGTGACAAATTAGAATTAATAAGAGCAATGGCTGAATATAACAATTTTAGTTTAGAAGATGTTATAATAGAGGCAGATAGAAAAAAGGCAAAAAATGGTGGATACCAAAAAAGATTAATATTAGAAAAGGTTGTCGAATAATAAAATTTGAAAATCCCTTTTGATTCCCTGCCAATTAGTAATTATACGAACTTTTTCTTCTTTTAAGATGGGTTCTTTTTTAATATATATGCAAATAAAAGATATTTTTTTAAATTATCTTTTATTATTTTGCAATAAAAAAAACAGAAAATACTTTTAAGCAAAAAAAATTAATTAATATTATCATATGTCAAAAACCGATATAAAAATCGTAACTATTGAAAAAAAGGATTATATAAATATTACTCTACATAAAATAGAGTCAAATAAAATGTTTATATGATAAAATTAAAATTGTAAGGGGGCAATATGATTAATTTGGGTGAAAAGTTAAAAAAAATAAGGGAATCAAATAACCTAACACAAAATCAACTAGCAGAAATATTCTTTGTTTCAGAAAAAACTATTTCCAGTTGGGAAAATAATAGAACCTCTCCTGATTTAAACATGATATATAAAATATCCGATTATTTTAAAAAGAGTTTTTTTTATTTATTAAATGATAGTTACGATACCGATAATATAAATGAAATAGAAATAAAACTGAGAGTAGATAACACAGAATACAATAGAATTTTAGATTTGATAAAAAAAACATCAATTAATAAAAATAATGTCAATCAAATAGACACTTATTATTCTAAAAACGATTTATCATTAAATAATGAGTGGTTAAGAATAAGAAATGAAGATGGAAAATATATATTTAATTATAAAAAGAAAATAAATAACTATAGATTCGATAAATATGATGTATTAATAGACAATGCTAATAGTTTGGATAAAATATTAATTGCATTAGGCTATAAACGAGTTGGAACAATTACCAAAAAGAGAATTACGTATTTATATAAAGGTATATATGAGTTTTGTTTTGACATATTAGAAAATATTGGAACTTTTATAGAAATAGAATTCATCAATAAAAGCGATGAAGAAAAAAATGATTTA
>CAZSTI010000028.1:0-6942 GCA_964609995.1 uncultured Muribaculaceae bacterium | reverse complement strand
TTCCAAAAATTGAAATTAAAATAATGAAAAAACTATTAAATGAGAAGTTTGATTTGATTCATATTCATTCACCTTTTAGTATTGGAAAACTAGGAGTTGATGTTGCACATATATCAAAAGTACCAGTTATTGGTACAATGCATACACTTATGAAATTTGAATTATATAAATATACAAAGTCACATGTTCTTACTGATTTTATTACTGATCAAGCTATCAAAGTTTACGAGAATTGTAATCAGTGTTTCTCGGTAAACAAAAAGATTGGGGAAATATATAAGGAATATGGTTATAGTAGGGAAGTAGGAATATTTCAAAATGCAACTGATTTAAAATATATTGAAGATACTAAATCAGCACATAAAGAAATTAATGAATTATATAATATTGATTCAAAAGATATTGTATTATTGTTTGTAGGGAGAATTACTACAGTAAAAAATATAATGTTTATTGTAGATGCTTTAAAAGTATTAAAAAACAAAAAAATAAAATTTAAGATGTTATTTGTAGGAGAAGGCCCCGACAAAAATAAATTAGTAAAAAAAATAAACAAACTTGATTTATCAAATAATGTAGTTATGTGTGGTCAAATAAGGGATAGAGAATTATTAGCTAAAATATATAGTAGAGCAAAATTGTTTGTATTTCCATCTATGTTTGACACAAATTCTTTGGTACAAATTGAAGCTTCAAGTCAAAAAACTCCAACAATATTTTTAGATAATGCTCCAACTGCTTTTTTAGTTACTAGTGAAGTTAATGGATATTTTGGTAAAAATAATTATAAAAAATTTGCAAATAAGATAATAGAAATAATTAATGATGAGAAACATTATAAAGAAGTTAGCAACAATGCATATAGGGATTTATATAAAACTTGGGATATGGTAACAAAAGAAGTATATGATATATATTTGAAACATATTAATAAAAAAAATAAGGAATAATATGGAATTAAAAACAATTGATGATTTGAAATTTATTATTAATAAATATACAAATGAAGAAAAAGAATTATTAATTGAAGAAGAAAAATTGCTTAATGAATTAGATTATACATTTTTACTTTCAACTAAAAGAAAAAGAATAAGAAATTTAGCTTATGAAAAAAGAAATGAAATAAATAAGACTAAATATATAAAAGAAAGATATTTTAATATGTTTTCAGAACTTACAACTTTTGATAGTAACTTATTGTATCCTTTTTTAATTGAATATTTATCTAATATTGAAAATGAAAAATATATATTGATTACTGGTATTAAGGAGAATATATACCCTTTATCAAACATAGCAAATTATTTTGACTTAAATATATTTGATATTCATTTTGATATTATTACTACTTTTGAAAACAAAAAAAGATTAGACAAATTCGGAAATTTTGAAAATGATGATATTTATGATCAATTATATTTATTAAAAGATAATAAATATATATGTTTTGATCATAATGATAAACAAACTTTATTAAATGGACCAGAATTAACAATAGATTTATTAAATTTTCCTTATATTAAAGATGTTGCATATTCATTAATAGAAAAAAAATTAGAAGACCCTAATATTTCTGACTCAATAAGATTAGATTCTATATTACATAAAGAAAAAAAATTAATTCGATAATTTATTAATCATTATTTGTATAATAAATTAAATATGAACCTGTTATTTGGTTATTTAACAAATAATTACTAAAAAATAGTAAATTAATTACTATTTTTTTTATATTTATCATACATTTGTTTTAAAGCTTGTTCATATTTGCTATTTGTTTTTGGAATGTAATATTTTTTATCTTTTAATTTATCGGGCATATATTCTTGTTCAACAAAAGCATCTGGATAATCATGAGGATATTTATATCCAAAAGCACTACTATTTATATGTTTAGGAATTTCTCCAATATTTCCTTCTTCAATATCTTTTAATGCACTATTAATTGCTAGGTATGCACTATTTGATTTAGGAGATAAAGCAAGTTCAATTACAGTTAATCCTAATGGTAATATTAATTCTGGCATTCCTAATCTTTCACAAGCATCGATACAAGCCATAACTTTTGGACCCATTCCTGGATTTGCTAGTCCAATATCTTCGTAAACTAAAGCAGACATTCTTCTATAAATAGAATCAAAATCTCCACCCTCTATTAATCTAGCTAGATAGTGAAGAGATGCATCTACATTTGACCCTCTTATACTTTTTTGAAAAGCACTAAGAACATCATAATAACCATCTTGATTTTTATCGTGTAAGAATACTGGTTTATTATTAATTCCTTTTAATGTTTCTATGTTTATATTTTTATCTTTTGTACCATAATACGCTAATTCAAGTATATTATATGCATATCTTAAATCACCACTTGAAAGTTTTACTATATAATCAATTGACTCTTTATCAATTTTTATTCCTTCTAAATGTACACTTTTACATGCTTTTTTTATTCCTTCTTTAATATCATCTTCGGTTAATTCCTTTAGTTCAAACAATTGACATCTACTTCTAATCGCAGGATTAATTGTGTGATATGGATTTGAAGCTGTAAGTCCTATTACGGTTACTAATCCACTTTCAATATATGGAAGTAATAAGTCTTGTTTATCCTTATTCATTCTATGAATTTCATCCATTACTAGTATAATTCCTTTATACATTTTAGCTTCTTCTATTACAATATCAAAATCTTTTTTATTATTAATTACAGCATTTAAAAATCTTGTTTTTTGATTTAACTCAGTAGTTATTGCATTTGCAATAGAAGTTTTTCCAATTCCAGGTTTACCATATAAAATCATAGAAAATATTTTCTTATTCTTAACCATATTATATATAACTTTATCTTTTTCAACTAAATGTTTTTGACCAATAACATCTTTAATAGATGTTGGTCTTAATTTGTATGCTAAAGGTTCATTCATATTTATCACCAATATAATTATACTATAAGTAGGGGGATAAGTGCTATAATTAGTATAGGTGATTACATGAATGCATATTTAGATGAATTTATTAATTATTTAATGATAGAAAAAGGTTTATCAAGTAATACTTGTTATTCATATAAGAATGATTTAAATAAATATTTAGCATATATAAATAAGGATAATATTAGTAAAAAAGATATAGAAAATTATATTGAGTATTTATCAAAAAATAATGTTAAAAGTTCAACAATTTCAAGGAACATAGTAAGCATAAAATCATATCATAAATATATTTCTAGAATATATGATTATGATGATCCAAGTGAATCAATATTAAGACCAAAACAATCCATTAGGTTGCCTGAAGTATTAAGTAAAGATGAAGTAGATAATTTGTTAAATATTAATATATCTGATTCATTTAGTCATAGAAATAAAGCTATGTTAGAATTAATGTATGCAACAGGTTTAAGAGTATCAGAGCTAGTTAATTTAAACATTAATGATATTGATTTTGAAAATGCTACTGTTAGATGCTTTGGAAAAGGTAGTAAAGAAAGAATAGTTCCAATAATTGATTATGCACTTAATTTAGTAAAAGATTACGTTGAAATATATAGAAATGGAATGTTGAAAGGATATATTACTGATTCTTTGTTTTTAAATAATCATGGAAAAAAAATGACTAGACAAGGTTTTTTTAAAATAATAAAAAATATAGCAAAAGAAAAAAATATTACAAAAACAATACATCCACATATGTTAAGACATAGCTTTGCAACACATATATTAGAAAATGGAGCTGATTTAAGAATTATCCAAGAATTATTAGGACACGAAAATATTTCAACAACTCAAATATATACACATGTAAGAACAGATTTAATTAGAAAAAATTATGATAATTTTCATCCAAGAAGTAAGAAAAATTAATTAATCGTTTGAATTATTTATTAACAATTAAATAAATATATCTTTAATTATTTTATAATTATCCAATTTTAATAAATCATTATTTAATACATTAGCAATATATTTAATTTTTTCATTATAAGAAGATTCTAAAATATCTTCTTTTTTAATTATATTATTTATATACTTTTCATCCTTATAATCAAATTCAATTTCTATAGTTTTTCCTTCTAATAATTCTTTTGTTATTATGGAATCTAAAGTGCATTTTGAAAATGCTCTTATTAATCCATTAGCGCCTAATTTAATACCTCCGAAATATCTAGTTACTATTACTAAAGAATAATTTAATTCTTTTTTTTCTAAAATATTTAATATGGGCATTCCTGCAGTACCACTTGGTTCACCATCATCCGAAAATCTTTTTATATTATTAATTATATAGGCATAACAATTATGATTAGCATCTTTATAATTATCTTTTATTTCACTAATTATTTTTAATGCTTCTTCTTCATTAAATACAGTATAAGTATTTACTATAAATTTTGATTTTTTTAATATAATTGTTTTTGTATTTCTATTAATAGAAAACATAATATCACCATATGAATTATAACATAATTAAATTTACTATTATTTAATATATTGATATAATGTATTTGGTGGTAATAATGGAACAATATGAAATAGAACTTAATAATAATAACATTTTTCTAATTGCGGGTGTAGATGAAGTTGGTAGAGGTCCTCTAGTTGGTCCAGTAGTAAGTGCATGTGTTGTATTACCTATTAATTATAAATTAGATGGATTAAATGATTCGAAAAAAGTAAGTGAAAAAAAAAGAAATGAATTATATAAAATTATTATGAAGGATGCAATTGGAATTGGAATAGGTATAGTTGATAATAATAGAATAGATGAGATAAATATATTAGAAGCTACAAAAGAATCAATGATAATAGCAATTAATAATTGTTTAAAATTAACTAAAATAGAACATGTATTAATAGATGCAGTTAAATTAAAGATTGATATTCCTAGTACTTCTATTATAAAAGGAGATTCTAAATCAAAATCTATTGCAGCAGCATCAATAATAGCAAAAGTAACAAGAGATGAAATAATGTATGAATTAGATAAAAAATACCCAATTTATGATTATAAAAACAATAAAGGTTATCCCACAAAAAAACATATAGAAATTATAAATAATTATGGTATAATAAATTTGTATAGAAAAAGTTTCAAGCCTGTTAGTGATATTATAGACAAAAGTTGACAAATTAATTATATTGTGTATAATATTCGACCAAAGAGGGGAATTATGGTAAGAAAAATTATTAAATGGATTACAATTGTTTTTCAATCTATACTTATAGGATCATTGATTCTATATATTTATGCTTACTTCAAATATAAAAACAATTGGGAAAATTTAGATGATAAATTGAGAGAAAGCATTAATACATATTTAATTATTGCGCTAATATCATTTGGTATATTTGTGTTATTAAAAGTATTTGATTATTTCTTTTATAGAGAAAAGAAACAAAAACAAGTTGTATTGGAAAAATATATACCAGAAGAATATCAACATGATGAGGTTATTCCTACTGTTCAAAAAGTAGAAGCAAAAGAAGAACCGCCTATTCCTAAAGAAAGACAAGCAACTTGTCCAAATTGTGGTAACGTGGTAGATAAAGATGCTTATATATGTTTATCTTGTGGAATACTATTAAATAAATTAGAAGAACAACCTCAACATGAAAAAGTTATATATAAAGAAGTTGTTGTTAAAAATCCTAATACACCAGCAAAAAGCATGTTTGCAAATTTAATATTGATGGTATTAGTTGTATTGATTATGTTTGTAGCTTATGACTATACAAGAAATAATGGGGTATTTTTTACTCATGAAATGACAGAAATCGAAAAAAAGGAATATATATATTCTTTAGCTAATGAAGTTTTAAATGATTTTGAAGCCAGTGTAAATAATAGTATTGTTAGAGTTGATCCAAATAATACATATTTTTCTTTGGAAGAATTAGGTTATGCTTCAGTTGAGTATAATCCTAATCAATCTTTTATTGCAATCTCAAGAGAAAGAAAATATTTTATAATATTAAAAGGACAGGGGAAATTTGAAGACTATTCGATAGATGCTACTTTAAAGGAAGAGTTAAGTGTTTCTTCAGTAGATATTAAGAAAACACCAGAAACAATTCCAATTAATGATAGACTAGCTATTGATGGTTTATTTTATTACAAGAATAATTAACTATTATTCTTCTTCAAATTTAAGATAAGGAGGTGAACTTATGATAAAGAAAATATTAAACATTCTATTTTGGGTGGCTTTTGTAGTAGTGTTTTCAATATGGGTAGTAGACTTTATTAAGGTTAAGAGTAACAAAGATCCTATTTTCTGTTTGAAAAAAGAAGTACATAAATATGATGATGGAACTGTAAAAGAATGTTTGGGTTTAGGTTATAGAGTATATAACTATGATAGAAAATCATTACCTAAAGGTATAGATTTCGCTCCATTTTTTATAAAAATGAGAGAACCAGAAAATAATTAGTAAGGGAGTGTTTTATGAGAAGAAATAAGAAAAAAATTATAGCAATGTTATTGTTCATATTTATGAGTTTATTTATGTTTGCATTTGCTAATCCAGATGGAGAGATAGAATTAGAACAATTAAAACCAACAATAACATTAAAAGAAAATAATATCTATGAAATAGAAGTATTTTCAGAAATACCAGAGTTTAAGGCAACCGCTTTAGATGCTTTTGGTAATGAATTAGATGTTGATATCGAACATGATATTAATAATGAAATTGTAGGAAAATATAAAGTAACATTTACTGCCATAGATTCCTATGATAATAAAGAAGAAATAGAAAGAGACTTTAGTGTAGTAGATAACACAAGACCAGTTATTAGATTAATTGGTAGTGCTAGTTATAAAAGATTAGCAGTTTATGAGTCTTATACTGATGAAGGAGCTAATGTAACTGATAATTATGATTCTGATATCAGAATTAATGGTGTTGTAAGAGGTAATACTGAATTGCCTGGTACATA
>CAZSTI010000027.1:5467-7549 GCA_964609995.1 uncultured Muribaculaceae bacterium | reverse complement strand
AATCTCAAAAAGAATTTATTTTAAGAGAAAAAATTAGAATTATTAAAGAAGAACTTGGTGATAAAAATGTTAAAGATGATGAAATCGAAAAAATAAGAGAAGAAATTAAGAAATTAAATGCGAACGATAAAATTAAAACAAGATTAATTAATGAATTGAATAGATACGATATGATGAATATTAATTCACCAGAGATGGGGATGACTAGAGACTATATAGATTGGATGTTATCTTTACCTTGGAATACATTCACTAACGAAGAAATCGATTTAAAAAAGGTAAGAAAATCTTTGGATAAAACACATGCAGGATTAGAAAAAGTTAAAACTAGAATAATTGAGTTTTTAGCGGTTAGACAGATGAGCAAGGATTTAAAGACTCCTATTATTTGTTTAGTTGGTCCTCCTGGAGTAGGCAAAACAACTTTAGCAAAAAGTATAGCAGAAGCAATAAATAGAAAATTTGTTAAAATATCTGTAGGTGGAATAAATGATGAAGCAGATATTATTGGTCATAGAAGAACTTATATTGGTGCTAATCCTGGAAGAATAATTGGTGCTATGAAAAAGGCTAAATCATCAAATCCTGTATTTTTAATTGATGAAATAGATAAAATGACTAGAGATTATAGAGGAGACCCATCAAGTGCTTTACTTGAAGTATTAGATAAAGAGCAAAACAAGTATTTTTATGATAATTATTTGGACGAAGAATATGATTTATCAAATGTATTATTTATATTGACTGCTAATGAATTGATGAGAATTCCAGAGCCATTAAGGGATAGATTAGAGATTATATATTTATCGGGATATACTGAATTTGAGAAATTAGATATAGCTAAAAAACACTTGATTCCAAGGGAATTAGAAGAACATGGATTAAAAAATAAAATTTCTTTTGATAATAATTCTATACTAACTATTATAAGAAATTACACTAGAGAAGCGGGGGTTAGAGAATTAGAAAGAAATATTTCCACAATTTTAAGAAAGATTGCTACTGAGATGTTAGAAAAAAAAGAAATTAATAACAATATTATAAGTTCTAAAGTTGAGCATTATTTGGGAAAAAAGAAGTATTTTTTTGGAGAGAAAGATTCTAAAAAAGAAATTGGAGTTGCTGTAGGTTTAGCGTATACTGACTTTGGTGGTGATATATTACCTATAGAAATTACATATTATCAAGGTAAAGGCAGTTTATTATTAACTGGTTCTTTAGGGGAAATAATGAAGGAATCAGCTCAAATTGCGCTTAGTTATATAAAGAGTCATTATAAAGATTTTAAGATAGATTATGAATTGTTATATAATAGTGATATTCATATACATATTCCTGAAGGCGCTATTCCTAAAGAAGGGCCTAGTGCTGGAATAACTCTTACTACTGCATTAATAAGTGCATTTACAAATAAACCTATAAGTAAAGAAATTGCAATGACTGGTGAAATTACTTTAAGAGGAAATGTTCTTCCAATTGGAGGATTAAAAGAAAAGAGTTTGGGTGCTAATAGAAGTGGTATAAAAGAAATTATTATTCCATATAATAATGAGAGAGATTTAAATGAATTGCCAGATTATTTAAAAGAAAAAATTAAATATCATTTAGTTAAAGAATATAAAGAAGTTTACAAAATAATGTTTGATAAATAATGTAAAACAAACTTTATATTCTTTTTTATTTGTATTATAAATGATAATATTTATATAAGTATTTAAATTTTAAGGAGGAAATATGACACCACATTTAGAATTTAATAAAGAAGATATTTCAAATATTGTTTTAATGCCAGGTGATCCATTAAGAGCTAAATATATTTCTGATAATTATTTAGAAAATTCAATTGAAATAAATGATGTTAGAAATATGCTTGGATATACTGGATATTATAAAGGAAAAAAAATTACTGTAATGGGTTCTGGAATGGGAAATCCTAGTATGGGAATATATTCCTATGAATTATATAAGTTTTATGATGTTGAACACATAATAAGAATAGGGACATGTGGAGCATATAAAGATTTAAAACTTATGGATGTTATATTAGTTGATAATAGTTGTAGTGAGTCTACATATGCTAAA
>CAZSTI010000027.1:0-5367 GCA_964609995.1 uncultured Muribaculaceae bacterium | reverse complement strand
AATATGATGATTATTTTGGCTTTAGAATCGATTTTAAACATAGGAGAATAAATGAATTATAAAAGAATTGAAATAGATAAATTAGTATTACATACGATTAATATAGACATATTTAAAACTATAAATATTAGTATTAATTTTAGAAGAAAATTTAATAAAGAAGAAATTACTCTTATTCGTATATTATTTGAATTAATGTTATATAGTACAAAAAAATATGATTATAAATCATTGATAGAGAAGAAAGAAGAATTATATGATTTAAACATATATAATTCATTTGGATTTGAACCATCACTATATAGACAAGATAAAATAAGTATTACTTTTTTGGATCCTAAATATTCTGATATTAATATAGAAAAAGATAGTATTGAATTAATAAAAGAGATATTATTTAATCCCAATTTTGAAAACGAAGAATATTTAAAAGAAGTAAAAGATATTGTTAAGTCGGATTTATTATCTTTTTATAATAATAAAAGAGGATACGCTAAACAAGAACTATTAAGTAATATGGAAAAAGGGAATATTTTATCATTTAATACTTTGGGATATATTGAAGATTTTGATAAAATAAATTTAAATGAAATTAAAAAAATATATAAAGAAATTATAGATAAAGATCAAATTGATATATTAATTGTTGGAAATATTGATTCTAATTATTATGAAAAAGAATTTAAAAATTTATTTATTAATAATAACAGATATTCTAAAATTTATATTCCTAATTATTCAATAGAGAATGAAATAAAAGAAGTATATATTGAGGATAAGACTTTATCTCAATCTAAATTAGAAATAGGATTAAGAATATTAAATTTTGACGAAGAAAAAGAAGCGGTTTTGTTTTCTTTATATAGATTTATATTAGGAGTGGGTCCTAATTCTAAGTTGTTTAGAGAAGTAAGAGAAAAAAATTCTCTTGCGTATTATTCTAATGCAAGAAGAGAAACTGATTCAATTTTTATAATAGAATCAGGTATAGATGGCAATAAATATAAACAAGTGTTATCCATAATAAATAAACAAATTATTAATATGAAAAATATAAGTGATGAAGAATTAAATACTTCAAAAAAATTGTTTATATCTTTATTAAGAAATACTTATTTTAATTCTAAAGACATTATTAATTATTATTATAATAATGAATTGTCAAAGTATCCAATAAATATTGAAGATACAATTGACAAAATAAACAAGGTTAATAAAGAGGATATACAGTCACTAAATAATAGAATTTTTATAGATACTGTTCTTTTATATGGAGTTAATTATGAAAAAAATTGAATTTAATAAATTAAATGAATTTATATATCATGAAAAATTAGATAATGGATTAAATGTATATTTGTATCCAACTACTAAAACAAATACTTATCATGTTTCTTTTTTTACCAAATATGGAAGCATTTATAATGATTTTAAATATAAAGATGAACTAGAATATAAAAATTATCCATTAGGTATAGCGCATTTTTTAGAACATAAATTATTTGAATCTGAAAAAGAATCAGCTATGGAATATTTTTCTAAAACAGGTACTCAATCAAATGCTTTTACATCATATAATGTAACTAATTATTTAATTGAAGGTCAAGAAGAATATACAAGCAATTTAAATTATTTAATTGATTTTGTACAAAAACCTTATTTAACTTATGAAAATGTTGAAAAAGAAAAAGGAATAATAGAACAAGAAATATATATGTATTTAGATGACCCTTATTATAGATTACATGAAGTAACTAGGTTTAACTTAATTAATAGTCATCCCTTAAAATATGATATTGCGGGAACTGCAGAGGATATAAAAAGAATTTCTAAGGAAATGTTAGAAGATTGTTATAATACATTTTATTCTCCAAATAATATGTATATTGTTATAACTGGTAATATAGATATAGAAGATACAATGAGAATAATAAAGGAAAATCAAAAAAATAAAAGTTTCAATAATAGAGAATATGATTTAAAGAAATATATTGAGGAAGAAAAGGTTAGTAAAGATTTTGAAATAATAAATATGAATGTTAGCAAACCTTTGATTTCTTATGGAATAAAATCAAAATTAAATTCTTCTTTAAGTAAAATAAAACAGTCTATATATTTTAAATTAATTTTTTTAGAAAATTTTGATAAAATATCAGATTTTTATTGTGATTCCCTTAAAAGCAATAAAGTATTATCCCCATTTGATTTTATGTTCGTTGATTTTGATGATTACTATATTGCAAATATAATGGCAGAAACAGACAATCCGGATGAACTATTATTAGATATAAAAGAAAAAATTAACAACTTAAAATTAACTGAAAAATATTTTATTAGATATAAGAAAAAACTAATAAGTAATGTAATATATTATTTTGAAAATCATAATGATGTTAACGATTTTTTATTAAGCTCAATAATTGATTATGGTTATCCATGCGAGGACATTGTTGATGTATTTAATAATTTAAATTACGAAGAATTTATAGACTTCTATAAAACTTTACAATTTGACAATAGTACGTGTTTAATTATAAAAAATGATAGACAAAATTAATTGAAAGTGTTAATATTTATTTTAGGTTTTTTAAATTAGAGAGAGTGAAATAATGGAACACATTTACAATGACATTGATTTTATAAATATAATAAATTCAATTATAAAAAACAAAAACTTTATTAAAACACAAAACACATTACATCATGGATTAAGAAAACTTGATCATTCTATTAAAGTTTCTTATTATTCATATATTATTGCTAAGAAATATAATTTGGATTATGTTAGTGTTGCTAGAGGAGGAATCTTACATGATTTTTTCTATTCTGATACTAATGGAAAAAGTTTCAGTAAAGAAGCTTACAAATTAGCTTTAATACATCACAACATAGCATTGGAAAATTCAAATAAATATTTTAATATTAATGATATAGAAAAAGATATTATATATAAACATATGTTTCCAATAATATTTACAATACCAAAATACAAAGAATCTTACTTAGTATCTATTGTAGATAAAGGAATAGGTTTTTTTGAATTTATACTTAAAGCAAAATCATTATTTAATTATAAGGTTTTATCTAAGGTAATACCTTCATTTATAGTATTATTTAGCACATTAAAATAGACATTTAATGTGTTTTTTTATATAATGGTCTTGTGTCCTTGTAGCTCAGTAGGATAGAGCAACCCCCTCCTAAGGGGTAGGTCGTTGGTTCGATTCCAATCAAGGACGCCATAATTATAAAATTAATAAATAAACCTTGTATATATTTATTGAGTGTGTTAATATTTGATTATCTTAACTATAATAATAATCATAAAATTTTTTTAACTATTTTATTAATTAAATATTACTATGTATTTAATTTAAACTATATAGAAAGAAAGGAATAATTAATGCGAAAAAGAGGAGAAAAAAAGGGAAAAAAATTAAATTTAAAATTATTAATTTATATATTTTGCACATTAATAGTATGCATATTATTAATAATAGCGTTATTAAGTAAAAACACAGATATAAAAATTGTTTTTGATACAGATGGCGGTTCACAATTAAACAATGTTGTATTAGAAAAATCTGGAAAAATAATTAAACCAAATGATCCTATAAAAGAAGGATATATATTTGAAGGCTGGTTTGTGGGTGATGAAGAATTTGATTTTGATAAACCTATCACAAAAGCAGTTGTTTTAGTCGCAAAATGGAAAAAAACAGAAGATGTTAATGAGGAAAAACCGGATGAATTATTCACAGTTCGTTTTAATTCAAACGGAGGTTCATCTGTTGAATCTATAGAAGTTGAAAAAGGAAACAAGATTAATGAACCTAATTCACCAACAAAAGATGGTTATTCTTTTGTTTCTTGGCAATTAGATGGAAAAGATTATGATTTTGATAATAATATAGAAAAAAGTATTACTTTAATAGCTAAATGGGAAAAAAAGACATCTAATTCTACTTCAGAAACTATTAAACATAGAGTAACTTTTGATAGTAAAGGTGGAACTTCTATATCTTCTAAGTTAGTTACAAAAGGTACAACTGTAAATAAACCAACAAATCCAACAAGAAGTGGTTACAAATTTTTGGGTTGGTATTATAACAATAGATTATTTAATTTTAGTACAAAAATATATGACAATATTACTTTAATAGCAAAATGGGAAAGCACAGTAACTTATTCAATTAGTTGGGTTAAAATAGAATCTAGTTCAATAGGACAATATACTCTTTATATTAGAAGTTCAGAAGGAAAAAATGTTGCTGGAAAAGCAAAAATTACAACATCAGCTGGAAATACATCTGTAGAAGATATACCAGCAACAGGTAAAATATATATTAAATCTGCAGTTTCAAATGCAACTGTTGAAAGTGTTAATTAGTTATGAAAGGAAGTAGTATGAAAAAAATTATTATCGTTTTTCTATTTGTATTTTCATTTTTATTTGTAAATAATGTTAATGCATTGACTATTACAGAAAGTACAAATCCATCTGATGGTTTAACAACAATTGAAGATAATTCAATTGTAATTGGTATTACAAGATTTGAAGATGGAGTAGTAATAACAGCACAAAGAGCCGCAACCGCAGGAGTAAATGATGCTCTATTTAATAATGGTTCAGAAGATTATTCTGGAGTAAACATTTACTATTACTTAGCAGGAAGTTGGTTCTTAATTGATGAAGATAGTCAAGCACAACCACTTGATGAAACTGAAGATCAAGAAATATTAGAAGAATTAGAAAATCCAGAAATTTATTATGTAAATAATGAAGAAAAGCAGTTAACTGTAGACTTTACTTTTGATGATGAAGGAGAGTTGGTCTTTGATACTGACAATAACAAAGAAGGTTCAGTACAATATTCGAATGGAAAATTAACTGTTCCAGCAACTGTAAGAACCTTAAAAATTGAAATAAAAGATCCTGATACGGGTGATGTATTGGGATTAGTTGTTTTGACTAAAGATTCAGAAGTAAATACTGATTATGAAAAAACCGATATGAGTGAATATGTTAGTACTTTAAATAAAGTAAAAGAAGCTGATTATACTACAGCTAGTTGGACAGCATACCAACTAGTTGTTTCTGCTAATTTAATGACTAATGATAATACTCAAGTAGAGATAGATATAGCAACTTCAAATATATTAACAGCACAAGAAGCTTTAGTAACAAAATTAGCACAAGCAAAAGCAGATGCAAAAGTAGCATTAACAACAGCATTGAATACATATACACAAAGTGATTATAGTACTGAAAACTGGAATATATTAACAGGACATAAAACTTCTGGTGATACAGAAATAGAAGCAGCTACAACAGTAGTAGAAGTAACAACAGCAAAGAATACAGCA
>CAZSTI010000026.1:0-7998 GCA_964609995.1 uncultured Muribaculaceae bacterium | reverse complement strand
AAAACAGAAGAAGAAGAATTTAGAAATATTTATAATATGTATGTAATACAAATTCCTACTAACAAACCTGTTATTAGAGATGATTTGGCCGACTTATTATATTCAACTAAATTAGCTAAATTTAATTCAATAGTTAATGAAGTTGAAAGAAGACATAAAGAGGGTCAACCTATATTAGTAGGTACTATAGCAATTGAAACTAGTGAATTAGTAAGTACTTTGTTAAATAGAAGAGGCATAAAGCACGAAGTCTTAAATGCTAAAAATCATAGTAGAGAAGCTGAGATTATTGCAAAAGCTGGAGAAAAAGGTTCTGTTACTATAGCAACTAATATGGCTGGTCGTGGAACAGATATTAAACTTGGAAAAGGTGTTGTTGACCTTGGAGGATTATGTGTAATCGGAACAGAAAGACACGAAGCAAGAAGAATTGACAATCAATTAAGAGGACGTTCTGGAAGACAAGGGGATCCCGGAGTTACACAATTCTTTATTTCATTAGAAGATGATATAATGCTTAAATTTGGAACTGATAGATTAAAGACAACACTTCAAACTATGGGATTAGATGGAGATGCAGCAATAAGAAGTAAGATGTTTTCTAGAGCTGTTGAGTCGGCACAAAAAAGAGTTGAAGGAAATAACTTTGATACTCGTAAACAACTTCTTCAATATGATAACGTAATGAATGAACATAGGGAAATAATATATACAATGAGAAATGAAATAATTGATTCAGAATCAATTAGAGATAAAGTAATAAATATATTTAATACATATGTTAATAGTACTGTTGAAAATTATATTAATACTGCAGAAAATTATAAGCCTGAAGACAATGAAGAAAAAATTGATAACTATTTAGAATTATCTAATCATTTAAATAAGAATATATTAAGAACTAATTTAATAAAAACTTCTGATATTAAAAATAAAGATATAGAAAAAGTTAAAGAAATTATATTAGAAAAGATTATAAAATTCTATGAAAACAAAGTTAAAGAAATGCCAATAGAAATAACAAATGAATTTGAAAAAGCAATAGCTTTAAGAGTAGTTGATTCTAGATGGATGGATCATATTAATGATATGGAACATTTAAAAGAAGGAATTGGTCTTAGAGGATATGCTAATGAGAATCCTTTACAAGCTTATATAAAAGAAGGTTATGAAACTTTTGATATAATGATAGATAAAATAAATAAAGAAACATGTTTATATTTATTGAGTGCAGAAATTAAAAGAAATGTAGAAAGAGAACAAGTTGTAAAACCTATTGCAGATAATAGTAGTGAAACAAAATCAGCTCCAATAAAAAAGAAAGAAAAGATAGGTAGAAACGATTCTTGTCCATGCGGATCAGGTAAGAAATATAAGAATTGTTGTGGTAAGTAACTCGTAGTCCCTATAAAATAAGGGAAAACACGAATTTTTCTTTTTTGCAAAAAATACACCAAAAATGGCATTAGAACCATTTTAGAACCATTTTATGTATAAAATCAGATCGTAAAAAATAATATTCCAAACTCCTTGATTATAAATATTTGTGGTATAATGTAGTTGAAAGTGAGATGCTTATGAAAAAGAAAAAGTTAATAATTATTATTGTGATTATAATTTTTGTTTTAATGTTAATACCAATTCGTAGTCATGTAAAAGATGGTGGTTCAATACATTATAAAGCAGTATTATATCAATATACTAAAATTCATCGCTTAAGTGAAAAATCATCAACAGGATATGAAGAAGGTTGGGAATTGAAAATATTAGGAAATAAAGTTGGTGGTGAAGTTAATACTTATGTTGAATCAGAAGATAATTCTGAAAATAAAGAAAAACAAGAGGACATAGTATTGAGCATTAAAAATGAATCTTTATCAGCAAAAAGTGTCACTATTATTTTAAAAAACATTTCTGATGATACTTATTTATATGGACCCGAATTTTATGTTCAAAAACTTAATAATGATAAATGGGAAGAAATTTCAACTGTTACAGGAGATCCACTAACATGGAATTCTATAGCATATAATTTAAAATCACAAGAGGAAAAAGAAGAACCTATTAATTTTGAAAATACTTATGGTATATTATCTTTAGGAAAATACAGAATCATTAAAAGAGTATTTAAAGAAAAAGACACTCCTATAACAGAAATTGATATTATTAAGGTTAATGTCGAATTTGAAATTAAGTGAATTTGAGCATAGTAATACTTATAAATGAGCATCCTATTATTAAGACTACCGATATTTTAGATGCGTTTTTCAATGTAAAAGCGCGTTTTTTATATACAAACATTTGATATAATTAATTAGAGGTGATAGTATGAATTTACCAAAACTTAAATTTAGAGTAATGACTTTACAGGAAAACATTGATTTAATAAAATGGGCATATTATGAAAATGATGGTTCGTTGAGTGTTTATAATTATACAATATTATGTTTTCCTGAATTATCTGATTTAAAAAAAGAAGCTACAAAAGATGTAGTATTTAGAATTATCGAAAAAGTTGTAACAAAAAGGTATCAAAAAGAATATGAAAAAATTTCTTCGGAAACTCAAAGATATAATAATTTATGGAAAAAATACAATGATGTATACTTTAAAACATTGTCTGATTATTTAAACGTAGAATGGCCAAGTAATATAGAAGTAATTGAAGGAACAGTTGGGATAATACCTGTTTTTCCAAGATATTTGGAAGATTTTAGTTTTTCTATCTCGATTGAAGTTGAAGATTGGAAACTGATTGAAACGTGTGCCCATGAAACATTACATTTTATGTGGTTTGAAAAATGGAAGCAACTTCACCCTGAAATTCCAAGGAATGAATATGAATCACCATATTTAGTATGGGAATACAGCGAAATGGTAACTGATTCAGTTTTAAATAATAAGCCATTTAATGAAATTATTGATTTTACTGAAAAAAGTTACGATAGTTTTTATCAATTAATTGATAATGATTCATTGGTTATGGATAAACTAAGAAATATATATAGCGAAAATATACCTATCGAAGAAAAGATTAATAATGGATATGAATATGTAAAAGAAGCAAAAGAAAATCTTTCTTCTAAAGATAACAACTGACGTTTAAATACAATAAATAGAGATTTTAGAAATGTAATAAAGGTATCTAAAATGATAGTTTACAGTTATAAAAATATAGTTAGTAAACTTCAAAAAAATGATTCGTGATATAATAAAAGTATACAAATCTTGGAGGTATAATATGGCAAATGAGGACATAAAAGATTTTAATAAAAAATTGAATGATAGTAAGGATATGCCTAAAACTGTAGAACTTGATGAAGAAGCTGCAAAAAAATGGGGTGGTAAAAAAATGATTATTGCACCACCTATTGATTATGATGATTTTATGAGAAAAGTCCCAAAAGGTAAGTTGATAACAACGGATTCATTAAGAAAAGCTATGGCAAAAAAATATAAAGTAGACATTACATGCCCCCTTACTTGTGGAATTTTTGTAAATATATGTGCTTGGGCAAGTTATCAAAGAAAAGAAGATATAACACCATACTGGAGGACATTAAAATCTAATGGAGAACTTAACGTTAAGTACCCAGAAGCCGTTAATTTACAAAAAAAACTGCTTGAAGAAGAAGGACATACTATTATTCAAAAAGGAACAAAAAATATTAAATATTATGTTAAAGATTATGAAAAAAGTTTAATAGAATTATAATATATCGATTATTCAATGTTCAACTATGGATGAATTATTAAATTTCATTAAATACTGTAATCAAATAAACTAAATTCAAAATATTTATGAAAATGTTCAAGAAAATTGTGTTTATTTAAGTAATAGTACTTTAGTAAAATTATAGGTAAATAAGATGCCAAGAAGCGTTTTGGTTAAGTAATAATTAAGTCAACAAATAAGTTGACTTTTCTTATGTTATAATTTAAATAAGGTGGGAAAATGACAAAGTATTTAAGAGTAATGGACGGATTAAAATCAAATGCTGGTGGCTTTGAATATAAATTAGATGAAGTTAATGTTGCAAGTAAATGGAATCCATCTTCAAAGGAGCCAGAAGAAATGGGCGGATTTAATTTTGGAACAGAAGATAAAATATTAAGATGGTTTCATAGAGGTGATACAATTTATGATGTTATAATTCCAGAAGATGCTGAAGTTATATTATGTGATTTTGAAAGAGGGATATATAGATCTAATAAAATGATTGTAACTAATCCTAGAAAAATAACTAATGAAATGGTTATTGAATTTTATAATAAGACAACATTATCAAATAAAATAATTGCGCAATGTTTAGTATCTTTATTATGGAAAAAAAGAAAAGAAATTAGTAAATATATTATTAAAGATAGAGTAAATATTAATAATGTTGATGAAATATTAAACGAATTTGAAAACTATGCGGGAATAGAAAATTTAACTTCGGATTCAGGAAAAGAAATACACGAAATTTTAAAAGAAATAAAAAGCTCTCTAGCTATTAGTTTATACATAACAAAAGATCCATATGAAAAAACTATTAGTGATGACAAAATAATTAATTTAACTGGACAAAGCGGTTCGGGAAAATCATATTATGCTAAAGGAAATTTTAGTAGTGATAAGTATAAAATAATAGATACAGATGAAATTTTTTCTGATAATAGATTCAAAGAATCAACAGGGTTAAATAAAGAATTAGGAGAATACTTTAGGAAAAAATATAACTCACTTCCTAATTTAGCTGATGATTTTGATTTAATATATGATGAAATAATATATTATTGTAAAGATTTAAATAAAACATTAGTAATAGATTGTGCTCAATTTCACTGTATTAAAGATATTACAAAATTAAAAGGAAAAATAATTATAATTAGAACCGATATAGATACCTGCTATAATAGGACAATATCTAGATGGAAACAAAATCATATAAATTATAATAATGACGATTTAATTAAATATTGTGAAAAGAAAAAAGCAATCTATAAGTGGTATAAATATACAAATGATTTTATTAGAAAAATAGATAAACTCTAGATTATTAGATCTATTATTTATCAACTAATTAGAAATAGAAAAATAAAGAAATATATGTTATTATAAAACAAATTAAGAAAAGGATATTATATATGATTAAAATTAAAGAAAATATTAACAATGTAAAAGAATTCAATTTATTGTATGATGCAGTTGGATGGGGATGTTATGATGAAAAAACATCTAAAAAAGCTATGTCAAATACATTTTATTCTGTTTCAATTTATGATGATGATAAAATAATTGGCTATGGAAGAATTATTGGAGATGAAATATGTTTTTTATACATTCATGACATAATGGTATTGCCAGATTATCAATCCCAAAAAATAGGTACAAAAATCATGGAACAGTTATTAAAAAAGATAAACGATGTAAAGAAAGAAAATCCTTCATTAAGAGTATATTTGGGAGCATCAAAAAATAGGGAAGGATTTTATAAAAAGTTTGGTTTTATAACAAGAGAAGAAGCTGATTTGGGTGCTGAAATGATTTTATTAACAAGATAATTCAGATTTTGTGTGTGATCTAAATTTATAGGACATAAGCGGAATAAAAAAATATATAATGAACATATTTCATATTAAAAAGTGGAGATAAAATGATTATAGAATATAATGATAAATACTTAGATGATGTAAAAGATCTATTAGTGGAATTAGAAGAGTATATCATATCGATTGATAAGGATGGATTGGATCAACTTCATTCTGATTATAGAGATAAAATGGCAATAGTTGATTTAAAAGATGTAAAAACATATAATGGCAAGTGCTATCTATATATTGAAAATAATAAAGCAATAGGTTTAATTATGGGAACTATTCCACCATACGATGAAAATGATTATTTGGATTATAAATGTCCAAAAAGAGGCGAAATAACAGAGTTAATTGTAACAAGCAAAATAAGAAGCAAAGGAATAGGCAATCAGTTAATTAATAAAATGGAAGAATATTTTAAATCAGAAGAATGCGAATATGTAATAGCAGATGTATTTGCATATAATGAAAATGGAATAAAATTTTACAGTAAAAATGAATATCACTCAAGAATGGAAACTATGATTAAAAAGTTATAATTATCCGGCTTTAGTCGTCATCTTTTTAGATGTATATATTCTTGATAACCGTTATAACATTATCAATTATAGATAAATTTTTTTGTTTAGACATTTGATATAATTAATATAGGAGGGTTTTATGGAAACGGGGGAATTAAAAAAATACATTGAAGAAAAGATATTTCCTAGTTATGAAAAAAATGATTGGGGACATAATTTGGAACATATATATTATGTAATAGATAGGAGTATGAGGTTTGCGAGTACTATTAAAGATATAAACTATGATATGGTTTATACAATTGCCGCTTATCATGATATAGGACATAATTTGGATGCTAATAATCATGAGAAAATATCTGGCGAAATTTTGTTGAAAGATGATGCCTTGAAAGATTTCTTTACTAATGAACAAATAAATATAATGGCCGAAGCAGTATATGATCATAGATCAAGTATGAAAGAAGAACCAAGAAGCATTTACGGAAAAATTGTGTCTTCTGCAGATAGAAACACAATAATTGATGTTTCTTTGAAAAGAACTTATTCATATGGATTATATCAGAATCCAAATATAAAAATGGATTAATTAATCAATAAATCAAGACAACATATAATTGATAAGTTTGGAATAAATGGTTATGCTAAAGATAAAATGTATTTTGAAGATAAAGAATATATGAAATTTTTAAATGAAATATCAGAATTAGCGGATAATGAAGAATTATTTTATAATCAGTATTGCAAAATAAATGATATTGATTTTAAAAATCTTAAATTAAAGAAAGAATAAGGTAAAAAATGAAAAACAATAGTATAAAAGAAATATATAATAATTTTATATTACAATTAAAGGTAAATAAAGACATAAGGGATTACTTTTCTAATTACTTAAATAAAGGAAGAATTATAGAGTTGAGTTCTTTTGAAAAGAAAAAGTTTCATACCTGCTTCCCAAATATGCCATCTGATTATTATTCAATAGAAAACATTATTACTCAAGCTGAAGTGTTAACTGATAAGAATGAAAAGTATAAGATAATAGAAGAATTTTTGGGTGTTAATTTTGAGGCTCCTTGTGACAAATATAATTTAAAAATATATGATAGTGACGATAAATTGATTGCTAATACTTATGATTATCTTATTTATTTAGATGAACAAAAAAATATAAATAATAACAAGAAATTAAATAAATAATATAATGTTGCAATACTTGTAAGATTGTTGTATAATTTTTATATAATAGAGAGGGATAGTATGAAATATAATAAAAAAGTTTTAATTGCGGTTGCGGTTGCGGTTGTAGTAATATTTATAATATTATTGATTGTGACTAGAAATGCTGCTGAAAATAAAAAAAATGAAGAATATGAAAAGTTAATAGCGAGTTTGTGTTCTACTGCTGTTAGTTTAGAAAAAACCAATTCAAATGCAATAGTATTAACTAAGGAAGTGGGAGAATTTACTTTTGTTCCTTTAAGAACATTATCTTTATTGACAATTGATTCTGATAATAGGGTTCCAATTAATTTGGAAAATCCTAAATTGTCTTCCGACAAAAAGCCTGTTTATTTTGAAGATACAAAAGCAGTTAAGTTGTATGTAGATGAGGATAAAAAAGTTGTATGTAAAGAATTAGTTGATTTAGGGGAAGGACCAAAGATCACATTAAAAGGTGAAAAAGAAATGGTATTAAAAGTTGGAGATACATACACAGAACCAGGTTATACTGCTACAGATAAAGAAGACGGAGATTTAACAAGTAAAGTATTAAAAAACGGTTTGCCTGATACTACTACAAGAGGAGAGTACACTGTATTATATTTTTTAGAAGATAGCATGAGAAATAAAACGTCCGAAGTAAGAACTATATCTGTTAAATAACTATAATAAA
>CAZSTI010000025.1:8196-9476 GCA_964609995.1 uncultured Muribaculaceae bacterium | reverse complement strand
GCTTGTATAAGATGTAATATACCCATATTTCTATTAAAACTAACTAATTTTTCATATTTATCTTTCATATTTCCTCCTATTTAAATAACATATAAAAATAATAAGTTGCAGTAGATACTATTGTTGATAATGAGGTTCCCCATATTAAATCAATAATAGTAATTTTTAAAGGCCATTCTTTTAATGTTGCTAAGTTTGTCAAGTCATATGTAGAGTATGTTAATAATCCAAATAATGCTCCAGATATTAATACATTAATAATACTTTCTTTTTCAACTCCAGGATTTATTACAAAGTAAACTAATCCTACTAAAAATAACAAATAAAATATAACTGCTGCAATCCAATTAGGATTACTAGCTAATAAATGTCCTATTTCTTTTTTATATAGATCCTTTGCTATAAATCCAAGCCATATACCATCTATTATTACAAATATAATAAGAGCAATTAAATACATTTTTATCAAATTAAATATCACCTTCCTTTCTTAACAAACCAAGGTATAAACTTGCTTGTTTTTCTAGCGTATTCTTGAAATTCCTTATTATTTTCATATTTTTTTTCTAATAAAGGAATTCCAGATACAAATACTAATAAGAAAGTAATTAACGTTGGACTAACAACTCCATAATAACCTAATGAAGAATTAATGGTAATAAGAAATATTCCCCACCACATTAATGATTCTCCAAAATAATTAGGATGTCTTGTATATTTCCATAAACCTGATGTCATAATCTTACCTTTATTATTTTGATCTTTTATAAAATTCTTTAATTGATAATCTCCTACTACTTCAAATATATATCCAATTACCCATACAATAACACCAATAATGTTTAATATATTTAATTTTTCAATACCACTTGAATTAAAAAATATTATTGGAAGTGAAATAATGCTCATTAATAAACCTTGTAACATAAAAACTTTAAAATATGCATTAATATTTACTTTTTTTCCCCATCGTTGTCTCATATCTTTATATCTATAATCTTCTTCTTTTTTATAATTTCTTTTAAACAAATAATAACTTAATCTTAATCCCCACAACATAACTAAAATTGTTGGAATTACTTTAATAAATAATGAATTATCAATATTAAATAGTAAACTAAATATTGATATCATTACGAATCCGAATCCCCAACCAACATCAACTAATCCATTATTTTTGTTTTTTAATGCAATTAAAAAAACAATATTCATATAAATAAATACAACTAGTAATGTATTTAATAGTGTTTCCATATTATCTCTCCTAATTAAATGATATC
>CAZSTI010000025.1:0-8096 GCA_964609995.1 uncultured Muribaculaceae bacterium | reverse complement strand
AAATGATATCCATATAAGTAGAATTGAACATTTAAATATAAATATTTCTTTTTTCATTATAATCTCCTATATTTTAGTTAATAAACAAACTGTTTCAATATGGTATGTATTTGGGAACATATCAATTATAGATACTTTCTCTATTTTATAAACCTTTAAATTTTCAATATCTCTTTTTAAAGTATCGGGATTACATGAGACATATATTATTTTTTTTGGCATTAACTCTCTAATAATATTTATAGATTTTAAATCTACACCACTTCTTGGTGGATCTAAAATTAATACATCAATTAGCATATTATTATTTATTGTTTCTTCTACTCTTCCACAAATAAAGTTAACATTATTAATATTATTTAATTTTTTATTAATGTTAGCGTTTTTTATTGCATCTTCTATTAATTCTATTCCAATAACATTTTTACAATGTTTCGCTAATAACAAAGATATTGTCCCTACTCCACAATATAGATCTAATACATTATCATCTTTATTTAAATTTGAATATTCAATTATTTTATTATATAGTTTAATAGTACCTTCTAAATTAACTTGAAAAAAAGATGTGTTCGATACTTCAAATTTTATATTTAATAAATTTATAGATATACTTTTTTTTCCAAGGGCATGCTTATTATTGATATATATAGACTCTATAAAATTAAAATATTCTAATATTTGTTTATTAATATTTTTATTAGTAATAAAACTAATCATCGTCTCATCTAATGCTCTAATTGTAATTTCATTTATATTATTTAAATATTTAAAATCATTTAATTTAGTTATTATTTTGTTAATTTTATTATTTGATATTTTACAATTATCAATTTCTATAATTGAATTAGATGATTTTTTATATAAACCCACCTTATTATTATTTACTCTAAGTACTATTTTATTTCTATAATTTAACTCGTTTGATTTAATTGAATCAATATAATCAACATTTAATAATTCTTTCACCTTGTTTATCTTATATTGTATTTGATCATCATAATTTTGATGACCTATATTACATCCTCCACACTTATCATAATAAAGACAATCATATGTTCTTCTACTCTTAGAAGATTTAAATGTTTCAACTGTATCAGCTTCTGCATAATTTTTTTTAATTTGTTTAATAATTATTTTAGCTTTTTCATTAGGTAAAGAGCCATTAACAAAAATAACAAAGTTATTATATTTTGAAACACCTCTCCCAAAAGCATCTTGTTTAATTATATCAACAATTAATATATCATTAACTTTCATTCTATATTCCTTTTATAATTAAATAAATATTGAATTATTAATCCAGAATAATTATTAAATTTATTTTCCATATATTCTTTTATATCTTTTTCTTTATCTAAATTAAATCTTTCTTTCATAATTTTTTTTACCCATATATCTATTGGATACACATCATATCTAGAATATGAGAATAGTAATATACAAGAAGCAACTTTTAATCCTATTCCACTTTCTTTCATCAAATAAGATAAAGCTTCTTTTGAAGACATTTTAAATATTCTTTCTATTTCAAATTCTTTATTCTTAATTTTATCTATTATTGTTTTTACATATTTAGCTCTAAAACCAAGTTTCATTTCTATTAGGTCATTTAATTCAATGTTTATTAATTCATCTATTGTTGGAAACAAATAATAATCAGCATCTTCAAATATAATCTTTTTTCCATATTTAATTGAAATTCTATTTACACAATTTCTAATATTATTAACACTATTATTTGCGGATATTATATAAGAAATTATTGTTTCAAAAGGATCCATTCTTTGTATTTTATATCCAATAGAAGATTCAATAATATCTTTAATTGATTTATCTTTATTAATTAAGTATTTATTAATTTTATTATAATCTACATCTAAAGAAAAGAAACATTCTAAAGTTTCTTTTATATTGTTCATATTATTAGAATCTACTATTATATAGTCATCTATTTGTTTAATTTTTACTACTCTATCTTTTAATATAATATAATAATAATCATCTTTATATTCATATCTAAAGAACTGACCACTAGTAATAGATTTTTTCAAATCAAAATCGTTTACATATAATTTCATATTATACTTTTTCTATTTCTTCTAATAAGTTTTTATATAATAAAGGCGCAATTGTATGAATTAATTCTTCGTCTTTAATTTGAAATAACTTGTTTTCATTATTTAAATTACAAAATTTATAATCTTTATCATCATCTATATTTATTAAAAACAAATATTTTGTGCCATTATATTCTACTTTACTCATTACCATATATTTTTTATCATCACTAAGCGTAACCGTACTTTTTACTTCAAAATTCATTTTTTATCCTTTCTTTAATGTTTTTACTCTATTGGCTTCAATATATGATTTTTTGCCTCTTAATTTAACATAATTATATGTTTCATAAAGACCATAAAACATTACTAATTCTGGCAAAAAATTCATGTATCTATAATTAATATTTTTTAATATTACTGAAGCAAACAATATAGCACTTGCTTTAAATAATTGTAAATTCCTTTCTTTCTTTAGTTCTTTATCACTTATACTTTTTACAACCATTTCTTCTTCCATAAAAACCTCCTTAAATATATTTTATCACAAAATTAATATTTTTATTCATCTTCTTCTTCAAAATAACTATTATCAACTTCTTCATCAAATTCAGGTGTTAGTGTATCAACTTCATTATCATCTTCTATGCTAAAGTGATCATAATAAGATGTATTAAAATCATTACCAAGTATTTTATCAATAATTTTCATAAATAATTAACTTTTTCTTTCTAGTACTTTGTTATTACCTTTTATCATGTTATCTAAAGTAACTTTATTAGATGCTTCAACGGCTTCACTAAGTAATATTGCAACTATAGATTTATGCATTTGTGAAGGTTCATTATATAATTGTTTTCCTTCAACTATACTTCCATTTGTTATATTATATTCTAAATCTTTGTGAATTTCATCGTTTTTAGTCGTTAATTCAACAAGTCTTAATTTTTCTATGACTTTATTATCAATTATATTGTATTCATGTTTAACATGATATTCAATTTCATTTTTTTTATAATATATACTATATAACATGAAATCATCGGTTCTTATATAATGCATAATAGGTAAACCTTGTTTATCTCTTATAAAGAAATCAGAATATTTTCCTAAATTGTAAGAAAAATCAACATTATTTAGATAATCTATTGGTTTTAGTAATTTATCATTATTATTCATAAATGGATTTACATTATTATCTAATTTGTCTAATAAGGATTTAATTTCTTTATCAATTGATTCATCTGAAATAGTATAGTTCTCTATATTACCATTAATATTTTCTCTAACCCAATCATTTACTGTCTTATAAGGATTAATTTTTTCAATTATTTTTTCAATTACTAATGCTTTTAATTCACCAAATTCAGAATTTATTTCAAAGTTTAAATCTCTTTCATTAGGGCTTGAATAGTAATATTTTCTCATTTCAATTAAATACATTAATAAACTATCAAGTGAATTAATATAATATGTACAGTTATCATATTTTGGTTCAATATCAATCATATTAGAAGTAACACTAATGTTTTTTCTATAATTGGGATACTTTTTATATATTTTCTTTGAAAAATCTAAAGGCATATTTTTTAACTCAACCAATTTTCTTGTAGAATTATATTTAATATTATTATTAATATTAAATTTTTCTATATTTCTTCCAATAACATCTAAAACAGTTTCATATTCAAATTTCCACATACTTTCCTCTAATAATTTTAGTATAGTTATATTATAAATTATGTCAATAAAAAAAACATATTAATCTTTTTTAAATATATTAAAAATTAATCACAAATATTTCAAGTTATACAAAGCTTTATTGATTTTTTTTAAAAAATTTATTATTCATAATATTTATTTTACAATTATTTTATCTTAGATAAATCTCCAAAAATTAATTTAGGATTAAAGCCAATTATTTCATCTTTTAATATACCTTCTGGTATATCATTGTACATGTATATTGTTTTATTCATTCTAAATGCATCATACATTTCTAAAAATGTTGCTCCACCAATATAATTTTTAAATAATTCACCATCTTTTTCCTTGTCAAAATTTAAAACTAATACAGCATCAATTTTTAAAATGGTTTTCTCACTTTGTCTAAACATTGCAGCTTTAAATTTCATATGTTCTTCTTTTCCAAGAGCTTGCTTTTCATGCTCAGTATTTGGATTATCATAACAATTGGGAAGAAATACTTCATTCCCATTCTTTTCTAACAGTTCTTTTATACTTGAAATTTTATCATAAAATTTTTTACTACAAATAATTAAAATTCTCATATTATATCTCCTTATTAATTTTATCATAAAAACATATAAAAACGAACTACATAAGCAGTTCGAGTTAATATCTTAACTAACATCTTCTAAGATTATTTTCTACTCTTAATCAGAGTATATACTTCTTCGTGTATATCTTCTTTAGTTCTTATTTTACCATTATTAACACAATTTACTTTGTTAAATCTATATAGGTCAGCAAGTTCCAAAAAAGCATTTTCTGCATTTTTTAAATGGTCTTCACTTGCTTCGTGTTGGTCTGGTATCTCTTGTCTATTCTTTTTTAATTCTAATGCATATTGATATGGCATATAAAGAAATATTGTTAAATCTGGTCTTGGAAGTTCTAATAGTCCATATTCCAAGCTTTCAAGCCATTTATACATAGCAATTCTTTCTTCAGGTGTATTTAATTTTCCACCTTGATGCCCCATATTTGATTCAACATACCTATCAAGTAATACATCAATATTATTATTCAATAGTTCTCTAATTTTATAAGCATTATATCTTCTGTCAGCTGCAAAATATAAAGCTGCAACTTTTGGATCAACATTTGATGCTCTTTCCGGAAATAATCCCTCTGATATATGCTTTTTCCCTAAATATGGGCCACCTACAATTTTTCCTGTTGGCGTATCATACATTGGAAATCCTAATTTTTCTATACTAGCTTTTTCAAGTTTTAATCTTTCAATTAAAAGATTAGTTTGTGTTTCTTTTCCTGAACAATCAGTACCTTCAACTACTATTAATTTGCTCATAATTATATCTTCCTAACTAGAGTTTTTCCTTCTCCAAATTTGCAGTCATTAGCACAAGAATAATCAGGGAATGTACATCTTGCTCCTTTTGAATATAATGCTATATCACTAGCAAGAGGATGATTGCTTTCTTCTAATGCTTTTTTATACTTTAATAAGGTGGTTCTAGTTTGAGCCATTATTTCTTGTTGAGCTGCTGAACATAGTCTCTCTTTAGTTTTTAAAATAAACTTATCATAAGTCCCACATTCATTAATAGAGATTAATTCACCTTGTGGATTTGCATAAGCAACTGATGAAATATCATCTAACCATTCATCTACTAACATTTTATTTTCTAGTAAAATTGGTGGTACAAAATATTCTTTCTCATCTAATAATTGAATGCCATATTCAAGAGTTCTATGTCTATGTGCTTGAGCCAATTGAGCAAATGATCCTTTATAATTTGTTGAATATGAGGTTCCAAATTGTTCTTCAACTTGTCTATCAGCAAACAAAGATAATCCTCTATCTTTTCTATTAGACATTGCTCTTTCATCTAATACATCTAATTCATCAAAGCAACTTATAAATTGTTTGAATGATTCTATTAACCTCTCATCAAACTCTGTCTTTTTCTCTTTAGCCATATATTTTTGCATAAATGATACTATTCTATTTAATTGAATCCAAGGCAAAGTATGAATCATTTTTGTTGAAGCAAATACTGTTACCAAATATCTAGCATTTTCTTGAGCTAATTTTTCAACTTTTGAATCATTATGAATATAACCATATTCATCTTTGATTTTTGCTCTAAATATGTTCATCCACTTATTATACAATTCTCCTTCTTTAGTTGAAATGTTTGTATCAATAGTTGCATCTATAGGTGTATACCTAGCAGATTTTTCACTTGTAGAGCATTGTCTTTCATTGTTCAATACCATTGCTAATATTTTTGGTAAATTAACAATTTCAAACCCAATACCAATATGTTCATAAGGTGTAGCATGTTCTAGTCCTAAAGTTAGACCAGTTCTTTTCTCAGTCTTCTTATCATCTTCACCTTTTAATTTTGACCAACCTTCTGGCTCATAACATTCACCAGCAATTTTGGCACTATATTCGATAGCTGTTTTCTTATCGAATTTACCATTATACTTTAAAAATGGTGTATGGGATAATAGTTCTACTCTGATTTTGTTTTGTTCCATCACGAAATCCTCCTTTTTTCTATTTTCCCCATTTATTCTTTAACTCACAAAATTTATTATATCATATGCTTTTATCTTTTTAACAACAATTTCTTAACATCTAAACAAGTTAAAGCTCTATCGATTTTTTGTAGTTGTAGTATTACACTACTAATGTCTTTGTTATGATATGCCGAATATAGTGTTTTTTTTGTGTCATCTATATTATCGACTCTATTATCTATTATCTTTATTATGTATGATCTAATCAATCTCGAGTTATTGTTTTATAATATTAAATATTTTACTAATCCTTTCCAATGACTCTTTTGCTAAAAATAAAAATATCAAATCATTGCTGAATTGATATTAATCAAAAAGTAAATATAAAGTTCAACCGAATTTTTTACTGGTGCCAATGAAAAAAAGTTACGAACTAAGTATATCTACATTTATAATTTAATTATATAACAAAAAATTAAGTTTTATCCGATTTTATTTTTTATCAAGAATTTAATAGCTGATGGACTATGTGTGGCTTCCCAATTTGTTCGAATTCCTCGTTCTATTCTTTCGTTTGCCGTATTTATTCCTTCATTAGTTATATTTAATCTTACAGCACCTTTATTTGAATAAAACATTGGATATTTTGGAATTGTAAATGTAGTATCATATTCATTAGTATTAATTAATTTAGTAACAGAGTCTGGAATACTTAATTTCTGATTATCTACCCCATTAATTCCTATAAATATTGCTGATTTAGAATTATTATCGCTATATAAAGTATAATTACTATCAAATTTATTATTTTTCATATCAAACAAAATATTTGCAATAACAAAATGGTCTCTTATATCACAATATTCAAACAACCTATAATTCATTAAAAAAGCACTATTAAAATTGTGTTTTTTTTCTAATTTTAAAACTCTTTCGTTAAAAGATTTTATTAGCATCTCTATTGTATTTGAGTTTAATTCTGCCTTTTCAAGGCTTCTATATATTCTTCTTTTCCATTCGCTATATATTGTATTAGCTGGTCTTTTATAATTATTTGGTATGCCCATATAATTTAAACATTTATAGTATGAACAGTGTACATTTTCCATATAACTCCTATCTGACTTTTTTGTATAATAATGAGATCAAATTTGGAGCAAATTCATTATTATCTTTAAAAGCTATCCTTTCTTTAATTTCTCCATTTAATTCATCAATGCCTTCTGGAGTTGTTTTTATTCCTATCTTAGGAGGATTCAATATTGGATATTGTGGTTTAAAATGCTTTGTTTTTTCAAACACTCCGTTATTTATAATTTTATCCACATTTTGAGGTATTGACAATTCTTCGTTTGGTATTCCATTAATTCCAATAAACATTATATTCTCGTACTGATCTATTTTTTTATATATAGTGTAATTATCATTAAATGCTTGTTTTTCAATATCAAAAAGTATTTTTGTAACTACAAAATGATTTCTAATATCATATCGAATTATACTTCTTTCAGTATAGCTTATATTTGGATTTTCAAAAGGGCCTAATTCATTCATCCTAGAATTATATGATTTAATAAGTTGTTTAATGGAATAAGGCGTTAACTTTAAATCCATTAGTCCAATGAAAATAGATAATTCATCATCGGAATATCCATTGAAATGATATCCCACCTCATAATTTCCTTTAGATGGGCACCCTAAATATTTTAAATACGAATAATAAGAGTCGTATATTTCTACTGGTGATCGTTCAGATGTCATATTTATCTTCATAAAAT
Organism: uncultured Muribaculaceae bacterium; assembly: GCA_964609995.1. Lineage (GTDB taxonomy): Bacteria > Bacillota_I > Bacilli_A > RF39 > UBA660 > JAAYGD01. The sequence continues at coordinate 22 of CAZSTI010000025.1, read as the reverse complement.
TCTCCTTTTTACTTAATAAAAA
>CAZSTI010000024.1:0-9726 GCA_964609995.1 uncultured Muribaculaceae bacterium | reverse complement strand
CCTTGACCCCCTGCGTGCAAGGCAGGTGCTCTAGCCAGCTGAGCTAATTCCCCAAGCAAAGAGATTATAACACAATTGATTTTTAAAAGTCAACTTATGTTATATCTTTTTTTATCATTCTTCGATAAGATAGATAAAATAATCCAAATGAAAACAACAGATATATTCCAAATAGTATTGGAATATTATAGACATCATTTTTCTTTAAAGAAGTATAATTTTCGTTTTCTAAATCAGGGTCATAAACAGTATTAACATATCTTCCTGTATACATTGAAATAGTTTGATCATATAATTCATTTGACTCTTTTCCTTCTTCTATTAAGGACATATATATATTTCCAAATTGAGCATTTATATCAATATAATAAAGGTTACTTGAAAAATAATTGTTTCTATTTAATGTTATTTGTCTAAGTATTGGAAGAAATCCAAATATTCCAAGCACTAATAACACTGTAATTATTATTGATGGAACTTTCTTTTTAAATAATGAAGATAAAAACGACATTATTGATGAAAATATTAATATCATAAATATTCCATATATTAAAAAATTTGGGATTAATTTTATAAGTCCTATAAAAACATCTTTATCTAAATTACTAAATATAGAAAATATTGTAATAGATACTATTAATGACGAAATAAAATATATTAAAGAGCCAAGTATTAATCCAATCATTTTCCCTAAAACTATTGAAGATCTAGAAACAGGTTTTGCTACTAATATTTTCATTGTACCTTCATATTCTTCTGTTGCGAATATATCCAAACCAAATATCATCATCATAATTATTAATGCTATGCCAGATAAATATATAAATACAAATAAAGAATATATAGTCTTAATTGATTCTATTTGAGAAGGAATTGTAACTAATAAACTATTATCTTCTCTGCTACCCAAATACATTAATATAGTAATAAAAATAAGTATGATAAAATAAATAATTAATATAATAGGTTTGAACATATTTCTTAAAGTTTTTTCAAAAATAGCTCTCATATTATTCACCTACTTTTCCAGTTAATATCTTAGAATATACTTCATCTAAGGATACTGTAGCATCTCTTAAAGTAATAATATCTATATTGTTTTCATAAGAAATTTTAATCAGCTCTTTTTTTACTTCATTTAAATTATTAGTAGATATTGTTAGTTTCCCATTATCTTCTTTTATATCGGAAATATTTAATCTGTTAATTTTATCAATTATCATTTGATTATTAGATGTTTCAATAATTAATAAATCATTATGTAAAAGTTTCTTGGCTTCTTCTAGGGGCCCAAAAAACAATAATGTACCGGCATTTATCATTATTACATCAGTAATTATTAATTCTAACTCAGTTAATACATGAGAACTTATTATTAAAGTAATATTCTTCTCTTTAACTAATCTTTTTAATGAATTAATTATTTCAAATCTAGAAGTTGGATCTAAATTAGCAGTTGGTTCATCTAACATTAATATTTTAGGATCATGAATCATAGCTTGAGCTAATCCGATTTTCTTTTTCATACCAGTACTAAAATTTGATACTTTCTTATACATAGATTCTTTCAAATTCATAAATTCAATTAATTCAATTGATTTTTTTAATGCTTCTTCATATTTTAATCCACCAAGTTCACCCATATATATTAGATAATCTATGCAATTCATATCAGTATAAAAAGAAGGGAATTCAGGAGAATATCCAAGCATTTTTTTTGCTTCTTTAGTTCCTATTTTGTGCCCCTCTACAAATGCCTCACCACTAGTAGGCATTATTAAGTCGCATAGCATAGACATTGTAGTAGTTTTTCCAGCTCCATTAGGACCCAAAAATCCATAAATTTTACCAGGTTTTAAATCTATGGATATATTGTTTACTGCTATAAGATTTCCAAATTTTTTAGTAAGATTCTTTATTTCAATTATATTATCCATAAATCCTCCTTATCATGTAATTTCTAATAAGTTTATGACCTATTGATAAATATATTAGTAAAGAAACAATTACAAGTAATAATATTGAAAATATAATTATATAAGGATTGAATTTATTAATTGAAATATTAATTGAATAATTTTGAGTTTTACCCCATCTATCAATTGATTTAATAACTAAATCATAGTTTCCTCTTTTTAATTTTAAATCGAATTCATCTTCATATTCGGTTGTTAATAAAGTGCCCTCATTAAATACTTTTATTACTCTTAAATCTTCTTTTAAAGAAGTATTTAACTTAAAATTAACTGGAGATTTATATATATTACTAGACTTTAAACTTGAAATACTTAAATCGTTATAATAATTAATAATTACTGGAGAATTGTCTTTTGTTACTCCAAATATTTTATTAGTGTCTATTTTTATGGATTTCATTATATATAAATTAAACTCAGATAACACTTTATTTTCTTTGGCATCATAAATAATACTAGTATTAGCGGGAGGATTAATTATAAACAAACCATTACCGTTTACAACCTCACTAATTTGTTTATAATATGCATAAGAACTATAATTATCTTCCATATAATCCTTATTAAATTCTTGCGTATAATAAAAATCAACACTTCTTATTAAGCTATTAGTTTTATTGTTAATATCATAAATTTCTAATACTAATTTTGGTTGAGGATAATATTCCTCTTTTAATATATATATTTCTTTTTTGTTATCATTAGTTATATCAAAACCCGAAACAATATATTTATTACTCATATCATAATTAAATACCATGAGTCCATCATATCCGATATCTGGCTTTCCAATATAAATATCTCTAACTGGTTCATTACCGCCATTTTCTTCAACTTTATCTATTCTAAAAATTGAAGATCCATCTTTACCACTTATAAAATTATAAGATATTCCATTTATCACTTCTAATAAATCATTATAACCATCTTCATTAATATCATCTTCTAAAAAATTGTACATTGATCCATAAGAATTAGTTATATTGATAACAAAAATACTAGTTAAATCTTTTCCAGATAATATATTGTATATTTGTTTTTTATCTTTATCTCTATCATTAATAAGCAATTCTTTAATACCATCATTATTTATATCAGGAACTAACAAAGCATAATCAATGTTTTCTAAATCATTTGGAAAAGAATGATTTTTATTTGTTTTAACATATTCAATTATGGTTCCATTTCTTTTAGATAAAAAGATAGTTGCTTTATTCTTCTCTATAGTAATTAAATCAAATATAGAATCATCATTAATATCACCAATATTAATTAATTTCGATGAATCAACATCTAAATAAGAATTAATGACTCCATAATAACTAATTGAAGATCCATTTAGTATAATAGAATCAACTACTAACTCAGATATCTTATCTCCATTCATATCATTTATAGCAATTAATTCATTTCCTATCAAATATGTAGGAATGGTTTTTCCGTTTACAATATATGATCCCGTTTGAATCATTTTAAACTTTAAAGGTATCCCCTTAACAGCATCAATAATTAAAAAATACGATCCAATCACTTTATTCTCATCATCTATTTTATTAATAAGCGCAGTTATATCATCAATTCCATCTTTATTAAAATCTTTTGAAATTGATATTGAAAACAATCCAGCATTTCTTATATCGGTAGGAATGTTATATTCCCAAATAGGTAAAGTTTCATTTAAAGAATCATATTTTTTTATTTTATTTACAATACCATTAGTTTCATAACTAATAAATAATTCTTCATTATTACTTTTTAATATATAAGGATTAGAATAGCTATTTATATTATTAATTAATTTAAACGATTTAGAATCAATAAGCAAACTAAAAGTATCTACTTGTTCAAATAAAATATTATCGTTAATATCTTGAATAAACATTTTATTATCATTAAGTTCATTAACACCTATATATACTTTTTTTTCACTAATTTTTTTGCCAGAACTATATTCAAATTCTCCAATAATAATATTATTTTCTTTTATTTCTGTGGGTATTAAAAAAGTATTACCATTATCTAAAAATTCAATATTTTTGAATTTTAAATTAGTAATTGTTACTTCGTTTACTTTATTAAAGCCATTAATATCAATGCTTATCACTTTTGGATCCAAAGAATATTCTTTATCTCTTTCTTTTGCATTTAAAAAAGCTCCAACAATAATTTTTTTTTCATAGAAAAACATTTCAAAATTTTTATAATATTCTGTTGTTTTATTACTAGCGCCAATTACATTTCCATAGTAAGAAGCTTCTGTAAAATAATATTGTTCTAATACTTCTTTATCTATTTTATAAGTGCTTATTTTACCAAGAATTTTACCTGTTTTTCTATCTATATTAAATAAAGTGCCATCTTCTCCCATTGCATATAATTTATCATCATAAAATTCAACTTGCCATATATTTCTTTTAACTTTAAAAGTAATATTATCTCTAGTTAAAGATATATCATCTAACAACTTGTTAGACCACAATAGCTTTCCATTTTTTCCATCTAATAATTTAATTTCTCCCATTTGATTAGAATAAGCAATCTCTTCATATAAATTATTATTAATATCTTTTACTTCAGTAACATCCCAAATATTATCTTTATCTTTATATTTAAATAATACAGAACCATCATTGTTTTTTAAAACATATATTGAATAATCGCTTATTACTACTATAGAATTACCTACTTCTTCAATTTTATTTATATTTATATTTTCATAATAATATTTTGATTGATAATTATATTTTTTTTCAGTTAATACTTTTGACCATATTATTGATTCATCTTTTCCACTAAAAGCAACAACGTTATAATATCCATCATTTGAATTAACAGCATAAACAATATCTTTTATATAATCTCCATTAATATCTTTTGATACAATAACACTTACAGGTTTTTGATTAGTTTTAAAGTATCTTATACTATCTTCATTTTTTATATAAATACCAGTATTTGAAGAAATAATATAACTATCACTTTTATCATTAATATTTAATTTGGTTACAATAGTCTTTTGTTTTATTGAAGCATCTATCCCACTAGAATAATCAAAAACACTAGTTTCCATAGCTTTTACATCAATTAATAAAAAAAACATTACAAAAAACAATATCTTTTTCATTCTATTCCTTCTCTACTATTATAGGATAATATTGTGCTATCTACTTCCTTTTTTTCGCCTATATATGACATAATAAATTCTCTTATATGATCAACTCCATAAATACTTTTTAACATTTCTTCCGAGCCAATTTCTCTTCCTATTCCATTTTCAGGTATTATTGCGTTAAATATAATATCTTTATCAATTTCCTGCATATTAGAATAATATATTTTAGGAGTCACTTCCTTTTTCCAATAATCCTTACCCTTTATTCTTAATTCTTCAAGTTTTATAGTTAAATGTGTTTTTACATCTTCAAATTGTTTATTATTATCTTCAGATAAAATATTTATATTAGAATCTTTCATTAATACTTCAGAATATGTAACTAAAGACCTAAATTTATAATAAAATTTAATTAAATTAAAAGTGTCTTCTACTTCTTTATAAAAATTATCTTTATAATACCTATCATATCCATAATTCATTTGCTCTTTCCAATAATTAAATTCATTTAATACATTATCTTTGTTTTCTACAATAGAATAATAATATTTTTCATCTTTTTTATATCTTATATATTTTTTAGATGAATCTTCTTTAAGAGTTTGTACTTCTACAAAAGAATTATTTACATCAAATATGTTTTTATCTACTTGCAAGGGTTTTGTTTTATTATTTAAAGTTTGTATAGTATTTAACATAGAGTTCATATTGTTTAAATATTCATTTTGATCTTTTTCTGAGGTAACGTCTTTATTCATAGCTGCTAATTGATTTTTCAATATTATATAATATGATTTCAATTCTTCATGATCCATAGTTTTTTCTAAATATGAATGAATATTTAAAGAAAACAATCTCTGTTCAAGTTCAGAAATAACCATAAAAATTTCTTTATTACTCAAAGGTTTTGAAGTTCTTGCAGATATATCATATAAATCATTTAAAAATGTAATAGCGTCTTCTTTATTCAATATTTTTTCTTTATAATTTAGTATTGATTCTGCTTCATCGTTCATCCTAATTTTTTTCATATATTCAAAATCTAATTTGTCTTTTTCTAATTCAATTTTTTCCAGTAATGATTGGAAAGTTTCATCTTTGCTAATTCTCGAATGGATAAAAATCTCTTTAATAACAGAATTTATTTTTTTAAACATGTCACCATTATTATGTCTTTCAAAAGAAAGCTCTAATTCTCTTATTTTTAAATAACTTAATAAAATATTTTTTCTATTATTATCATAAATATAAATTAAAGAATCTTTTGTATTGTTTGTGCTTAATGATTGTTGATCTTTTAAAACTTTTTCTTTTAAAATTTCTCTTTCTCGAATTAAACCACTTAATAATTCATGATTATATTCTTCATTAACTTGTTTTAAACTTCTTAATTCATATATGTTTTTCTCAATTATAACTAACTCATTAGAATAAAAATTTTTTCTATCATTCAATGTATCATATTCATTATCTTTTAAGAAAGAATCTCTAATGTTTTTATTATCAAAAGAACGATATAATATATTACCACTTAAAGAAAAAAGTTCAACTGCTTGAGGTACTAATTTAATATCAATTTTATAATCATTTAAAAAATTATTCAATATTTCGTAGCACTCCATACAGCCTCTCTTCTATTATACATAATATCATTTAAGCATGATAAAATCAATAAAAAAATTCATATGAATCCTTTTATCTTCCGCTTTGTGAGCCTGTATTTGAATTTGTTTGCCCTTCTTGAGAACCATTTGGGGTTTCGTTTGCATTTGGTAAATCCGAATTATTTGGTTGAATAGTATTTGATTTCATTTCAACTTTTCTATTTTTCCATTCTGTTTTCAATTCTTCATCTGATTTACCTTTTTCGTCGTGTCTTTCCTTAACTACTTCATGAATATATCCTTGAATATCCTTAATATCTTTATTAACTAAATCAGATTCAATTAAATCAGAATTCATTTCTATTGCTTTAGAAATCAATAAAATTTTACCATAACTAATATCATAGTTATCTGCTGATTCTTTCATTTCCTCAGTAACACCTTTTACTGTAAGTGTAGCATTATAATTTTTTTCTTGAATACGTGCTTCTATTTTAGTTTTTATCTTGTTCTCTAATTGAAGTCTAGTTTCTTCTAATGCATTCATTACAGTAAGTTCAATAGTGTTTTGTAGTTGACCAATTTCAACAGTAGAATCAATAATTTCTTCAGCTGCATCTTCAATTGGTTTTCCAAGCAATTCCATATCTGACAATAAAACATCCGCATCTTCATTTAATGGAGTTACTTCTCTAACAATATTTTCAGCATCTACTCCTAATTCTACTTCAGGATTAATTTTTAACAAAACATAACTATAACCTTCAGTATTATTTTTCATAAATACTAAATAACCAACAACCGCAAGCAAAACAACAACACCCAAAATTGCAAAATATTTTTTCATTCATCTACTCCTTCTATTGTGATTATTACTACTTTTCACAAAAAAAGTCAAATTGTTATCTTTTTTTAATTGTAAACAAATATGAAAATATAAAACTAATGATTAATATTACAACAGAAAAAATTCCTTTTAAATCAAGTGAAATACCTGGATATATTGCGTATATAGAGCCAATAACAAACCCTATTATTATGCTATAAGTACCTACATAATGTTTTTTTAACAAATAATTCATTAATTTAACTAAAATGAGTATTCCAAATAACATTCCCAGCAATAAATATAAAAAATCTATTAGATTATTACTAATTGTACTTATTGGGTTTGTTAATAATTTCAAGAAATACTCGTAAGTACCTACCAACATTAATAAAAAAGAACTACTAATGCCAGGTACTATTTTACCAATAGAAAATATAAAACCAGTCAGAAACAAATATATAAATGATTGAGAAGTTATATTATTTTCAATTGATAAGTTGACAATATTTTTTCCAAATATAAATAATAACAAAGATAAAGAAAAAGAAATAAAAATCAAAAAATAATTGGGTTTATGTTTTTCTTTAACCTTACTTATTAATTTTGGAATACTACCTAAAATTAAACCAATAAAAACAAAATATACTTGATTATAATTTTTTTCAAACAACAAATATTGAATAATTTTTCCAATAAAAACAACACCAATTGAAGCTCCTATTATTATTGGTATTAATAATTTTAAGCTTTGTTTTGGTTGTTTTAAAATATTATTTAATGAAAACACAATCTTATCATAAACATTTAATATTACCGCTATTACACCGCCACTAACTCCTGGCATAATCAAACCTATTCCTATAATTAATCCTACAATCAAATTATAAAACATTTCTTCTCCTATTCGAAAGTTGAATTTTGATTTAAAGGTTGTATTTGGATATATGTTACACCATCATTAACAACTATTTCTTCTCCATCTTTATATTTATAAACCGTTTGACTCTCTCTAGAAGATTTAGTCCATGTAATTGGTCTAGCATATCCATTAGTTACAAAATATCCATTACCTGTTCCTACATTATCCAACGTAATTCTTCCTTTATCAGAATTATCTGGATCGAGATAACCTTTTACATTAATTATTATTATATTAGTTGTAGTTAGTTGTTTTTTCGATTCAACATCTACGTGTTTATCACCATTAATAAATCTATAATATAATCCTTCAGTAGCATTATATTCATATCTTACTGAATAACTACTAGAATATTTAACATTAACTTTATTAGCGGATAATGAATCTTCTTTTTCAGATATTGATAATAAATCTACAGAGTAATTTAACAAATTATCCTTTTCTGTTGTTTTTCTCAAATTTTTACCTAATTGATTTATTTCACTTATACTTGTAAACACATTATGAGGAGAAACGTGTCCCCAAGTATTTACTCTTTTTGCAGGTATAACGTGATTTATTTTATATATACTAAAATCTCTTATAGCTTGAGGACTTTCTCCATGATGTGTATAAATAGCATCATTTTCCATTGCATAGTCTAAAAAGTAATGTCTTGCACTTCTAACGGGTCCAATATAATTAGCGTCGCTATCTTTAAAAATTGCAAATAAACGAGTTAATCCCCATTCTACAGTTATATCATATATTAAATATGCTTCCTCTAACCCAGCTTGAGGCCAAGCTCCTTTAACATTATCAATCATTACACCAATAGGTCTTGTATCTGATTCTAAATCAATTATTGATAATTTTTTTGGTTTTTCAACTATAACTTCTTTTTCTTCTTCTTTATTTTCTTCAACTTTTTCTGGTTCTTTTAAAAATATTAAACCCACAAATACAAATAAACCAACTAAACCAATCGATACCAATATATTAATATATTTTTTTTTCAATTTCATATAACCTCCATACTATGTAAACATTATACCACTTACACATTAATTTTAATATTATAATAAATATTTTACGTAAATAAAAAAGCACATAGTGCTTTTATTTATTTGGTTGCGGGAGTAGGACTTGAACCTACGACCTCAGGGTTATGAGCCCTGCGAGCTACCAAACTGCTCCATCCCGCGATATAAAAGTGGCGGAGGAAAAGGGATTCGAACCCCTGCGCCGTTTGCACGACCTCCCGGTTTTCAAGACCGGTCCCTTCAACCAGACTTGGGTATTCCTCC
>CAZSTI010000023.1:0-11590 GCA_964609995.1 uncultured Muribaculaceae bacterium | reverse complement strand
TAGAAAGATTATTACAATTATATTTGCATGATATTAGTTTTCATTTCCCAGTAAATTTTGATGATAATACTGGATTATACTCATGTTATAGTTTGGATAAATATTTTGATGATTCAAATAATTATGCATATTTTATTAAATTTGAAAATAAAATAGCAGGATTTATTTTTATTGATTGTGATTCAAATAATTTTATTGTTCAAGAAATGTTTGTTCTAAATAATTACAAAAATAAAGGTATTGGTAAGTTAGCAGTTATTGAAATATTTAATAAACACAAAGGTGATTGGATTATTAAATCATTACCTTGTTCAGAACCTTCAGAAAGGTTTTGGAATAGAACAATTAATGAATATACAAAAGATAAATATAAAATAGAAAGAATAGGGAAATACAATAGAGCAGTATTTACATTCAATAATAAAATAGTTCTTTTTTATTGACATTTTTAATAAGATGATTATTATAATGTATTGAATTAAATGGGCTGTTAATTAATATACTATTATTTAATTGACATTTAATAAAGGGGGAGACCATGAAATATATAATTGATTATGATTTAATAGATAAAATAAATACTGCAAACGGAATTATTGATATGAAAAAAATAATGTTAAAACAGCTAAAAAGACAGTTGTATTTTTTTAGTTTTTATACTGGGTTTGATATATTGAGTTTTGGGATAAATGATATACAGTGGAAAACAAATTTATTAATATGTTCTAGTTTTATGATTATTAATTCAGCAATAATTAGTGCTTTGCAAAACAAATATAAAGATCAAAATGAATTTAAAGCTTGTTTAGAATTAAATAAGTTAGCTATTGATTTGGGCAATAAATTAAATGTAAATACTAATTTTGATTTACTAAAACAATCAGAATTAAAAGAAGTAGACTATAGATTAATGACTCAAAAAGGTATTCCATATATAAAACAAGAAAAATATATTTTAGTGCCTGCTTATGATGGATTAGAGAATATGAAAAAAGTTTCTATTCTTCAAGAACATGAAATTGGAAGCAAAGAATACGTATTATCAATTGGTAGCCCGAAGAAGGCATTAGAATTAAAGCCAGTTTTTAACATTTGACAATAGTTTATATTAGTACTATCATATACTTATTGAAAGGATGATTGTTATGTTTAGAGTAATTCATCGCCATAATAATCTGCACTTGTTAATACGACATTGATTTGTTGTAGTACAAGTGCTTTTAATGGTGCTTGTGCTTGTGTATAAACTATGCAGGTACTCTGTATAGTTTTTTTTATTATTTAAGGAGAAAAAATGAAAGTAGAAGATATATTAAGAGATTTAGTAAAAATCAATACAATAGAAGATAAAGATAATGATAAGTTTATAGATTATGTAGAAAAATACCTAAAAGCATTAAATTTTATTACTGAAATAAAAGATAGATGTTTAGTAATGTCATATGGAAACGATATTAAGTTATCATTTATAGGACATATGGATACTGTAGCTATTAATAATAAATGGGATTATAATCCATTTGATTTAACTATATTTGGTAATAAACTAATTGGAAGAGGTACTTGTGATATGAAAGGAGGAATATCAGCATTTTTATATTCCTTAAGTCAAATAGATTTAAATAGTTTAAAATATGGAATAAGAATATGTCTTACCTATGATGAAGAAATAGGATTCAAAGGAATTAAAGACTTGATAGATAAAAATATTTGCTTTGGAGAATATTCAATAATTGGAGAGCCAACTGATAATATTCCTTGTACTGGATCAAAAGGTCTATTAGAATACGAGTTTATATTTAAAGGAATCAGTTCTCACTCTAGCATTCCAATTGAAGGAAAAAGCAGTAATGAGAATGCTGTGATATTTTTAAATGAATTATTAAAAATAAAAAAAATATTTAATAAAAAGAGATGTAATTTATTTGATGTTCCAATAAATACTATTAATTATGGAATAATCACTGGTGGTAATTCAATATGTATAGTGCCAGATCAAACTAATGTACAAGTAGGATTTAGAATTACAAAAGATAAAGAAGATATTATATTTATAAAAGAATATATAGATAATTTAATTAATACTTTGAATTTTGATATGGAATATAAAATATTAAATGAAATAAATCCATTTATAAATGAAAATGAAATAGTAAAATTTTATGAAGATATAAGTGGTAATAATAAAAAATCATTCTTTGGAGTATCTGAAGGAAGTTTTATTGACAATAATAAAGTAATAATTGGACCTGGACCTATAACTGCACATAAAGAAAATGAATATATTACAGTAGATTCATTAAATAAAACATGTGATATATATATAAAAAGTATAATGAAGATATGTAAGTAAATATGATATTAAGATTAATGTAAAATAAAAAATAATTATACAAAATATAATTATTTTTTTAGTTCTTTTTTAGCGTTTATTGGATTAATATATGTTTCTTCAATATATCCACAGTTATTACATTCTCTAATCCATTTAGAATTTATAAAGAATTCATCAGTTTCAAAATCTTTTTTATCTATCCATTCTATTTTTTCCCAATCACTATTATTAAATTGATGACCCTTTTCTCCACATTTAATAATGTTTTCAAATTCTTCCATCTCTTCAATAGAATCTAATAAATTAGGAAATATAGCGTGCATAACTTTTTCTTGACTAGAAGAAGAAAGATTTTTTAATTTATTTAACATATCAAGAATATAATCTTTTTTTATTTTATCTTCTAAAGTAAAAGCATAATCAGTTATTATTTTTCTTAATTCTCTTGTTGCTACTACATTATAATTTTCCATTTTATCTTTTGAATTTTCATCAAAAAATAATCCATCTAATAATGTTTTTGCAAATTCTAATTGATCACTAGGTTCCATATTTGAAAATTCATTAATTAAATATTTTTTATTATCTATACTCATATTTCCTCCTTATATATTTATTATACAACAAATGTATTATAATTATATTTATATATTATTTATTTGGAGGTGTTTTTATGTATGATGTAATTGTAATAGGGGGAGGACCTTCTGGAATGATAGCAAGTATTAAAGCATCAATTAATAATAAAGTACTATTAATAGAAAAAAATGATGAGTTAGGAAAAAAACTTAAACTTACTGGTGGAGGAAGATGCAATTTAACTAATTTAAAAAGTATAGATTATTTTCTTAAAGAAATACCAGTAAATAATAAGTTTTTATATAGTTCACTTAATAAGTTTGGACCAAAAGATATTTATGATTATTTTACTAATCTTGGAGTACCTTTAAAAATAGAAGAAGATGATAAAGTGTTTCCAATGGATAATAAATCTACAAGTATAATTAAAGTATTAAATAGAGAGATGTTATTAAATAATGTTGATATTAATTATAATGAAAAAGTGTTTTCAATAATAAATAAAGATAATTATAAAGAAATAGTTACTGATAAAAATAAATATAAAACAAAGAGTGTAGTAATTACAACAGGAGGTTTAAGCTATTCATTTACAGGGTCAAATGGAGATGGGTATAAATTTGCAAAAGAATTAAATCAAGAGGTAACTAACCTATACCCAGCAGAAACATATTTAATAACAAAAGAATTATTATCTCTAGCGGGAATTACATTAGATAACGTTAGAATAAATTATAATAAAAAAAGAATAGAAGGTTCATTATTATTTACTCATAATGGTTTGAGTGGCCCTTCAATATTTAAAGTAAGTGAATTTGTATATAAAGATTTAATTGATAACGAATATATTACTTTATCAATTGATATGGTTCCTAATTATAGTGATAATGAACTATTAAATAAATTAAATGAATATGATCAAAAAAAAGAAATATTAAATTTTCTAAAAGAATTTTTACCTAAAAGATTAATAGAATACATTTTTAAAGAAATAGATATTAATAAAAAAATAAATAGCATATCTAAAATAGATAAACAAAAAATAATAAGTATGTTAAAAGATTTTAAATTAATAATTAAAGATACTGGTTCCATAGATAATGCTTTTATTACTGGAGGTGGAATAAATATAAAATATATTAATCCAAAAACTATGGAATCAACTATACATAAAGATATATATTTTGCGGGTGAGATATTAGATGTTCATGGTCATACTGGTGGGTTTAATCTAACAATAGCTTTTAGTACTGGTTATGTCGCGGGAATTAGTTGTAATAATAAATGAAGTATTAGGTATGATATATTAATAAATCAACCTTATCAAAAGAAAAATTTATATATATTATAATGAAGAGTCTTTTAATTATAATCAAATAGTATATATTTTGATTATAATTAAAAATTCATAGTGTTACTAATATTTAGTTGATTCTTAATTGTATATTAATTAAGAATATGCTATTATATTATCGAAGGAATAGAGTAAGTAATGAAGAAAATAATAAATAAATCTATGGATTTTGATGATTTTGATGTAGAAAAACTTGACACTCTTTTAAAAGACATTATTAACTTGCATGACAAATTTTATAAAAATAATTGTAATATTAGTTCATGGTATGGAAACTTTGAAAAAAACAAATTTTATGATAAGCTTGAAAAACTAAATAGAGGATATAATTATAAAAATATTTTACCCAAAGAATACGATTCAAAATATCCTTCATTTTTAGTTTGGGAAATTTACACTATAATAGATACAATTAATTTTAAATCTGGTGACACCGTTTTAGATATTGGAGGTTCTTGTTCACTATTTTCATATTATCTTGAATCAAAAGGTGTTAATGTTGTTACAATAGATATTAATCCGGATTTAGTAAATGAAGCAAATAGAGTATCTAAAAAATTAAAATTAAATTGTAAGGCAATTTGTGTAGATGCTGAAGATTATGTTAATACTTGTTTAGAAAAATATGACTATGTCACATCTGTGTGTGTATTTGAGCACATTGAAAAAGAGAAGAGAAAAAGAATTCTTAATAATATCCATAAAATTGTAAAACCAAATGGTAAGATAGCTTTAACTTTTGATTATCGGAATCCATCAAGATTTGTTAAAATAGATAGTCCTATAGATGTGATAGATCAATTTTGCTGTTCGGAGCATTTGGAAGTCTTGGGAAATAAAGAGTTTTATGATAATCATAAAAATTATTTAGTTCATGGTTTTTATCATTGGAAATTTTTTATTAGATATAAAATAAGATCCATAAAAAAAGGTAATTTTAGTATTAAAGAATTTTTTAAAATTAAATTTAAGAATGATTATACTTTTGGTTCAATTTTTATGAAAGTTTTATAGGGGAGGAGAACATGTATTTCATATTAAAAAATAAAAAAGATACGGAAACTATTGTAGATTTTTTGGTTAAAGAATATTCTTTTCCAAAAATTGGAAGAAGGTTAAATATTTATGCTTCTAATGATTGTGAAATTGAGGTAGAAATATTAAATAATAATATTCAATATCGTGAAAAAAGCGATGGTAAATTTGTGACTGTAAAAAACAAAAATTTAAAATATTTATTTATATATTTATCAAAAAAATGGAATAAATATATTGTTAATGATATTGAATTGTTTGAATTTCAACACGCTACTTTATTATTTGACACGTTTCATGGCAATATTTTGACAGTTACTGATGA
Source organism: uncultured Muribaculaceae bacterium (assembly GCA_964609995.1). Taxonomy (GTDB): domain Bacteria; phylum Bacillota_I; class Bacilli_A; order RF39; family UBA660; genus JAAYGD01. The sequence goes on along the minus strand of CAZSTI010000023.1, from coordinate 5,962 downwards.
AAAATTGATAGAATTAATACGGAAAAAATTTCAATTGGAAACATATGAAAATATCAATGATCACAAACCGCTCTTTTTTAATAAACCAGAACCATTATTTGATAAAATGGGTAATCTTAATATTAAGATAAAAACATATGCAACAAAAACAGCATTAGATATTCGATCTTCAAGTCCATCTATTAAATTAAGATTGGCAAATTTATCAAATGATTATTCTCACATTGAAAAACATTTTTTAATGTTAACAAAAAACGAACTATTATCAACTAAAACAAATGTAAACTTTATAGATAAGTTTGATTATATAAGTATTATAATTCCTTGTTATAATTGTAATGTTATTCCAACATTATTATCGATACAAGGACAAAATATTTCTTCTGAAAATAAAAAGAAAATACAAGTAGTTCTTGTTGATGATGGTTCAAGTAATAGTGTGATTGAAGATATAAAAGAATATAGACAAATGTTGGATTATGAGTTAAATGTTTTAACTTTTGATAAAAATATGGGTTTGTCGAATGCAAGAAATGCAGGAATTTCTATTGCTAAACATAATTTATTATTATTTATCGATTCTGATATTGTTTTAAGTAAAAATTATCTTTATGATATTAATATAAGGTTACAAATAGTGCCAAATGCAATTTTTGTAGCTATGAGAAAAAATATTGATAAAGATTCGGAAATTTTATTAAATGATAATTTACTTAAAGGAATAAATAGCAGTTTTGATTTAGACGATAGTAGAGTTAGAACAAAGAGAAAAGATTACCATATTGGTTGGGAGAAGGCATACAAAGATGATACAATATCAATTTTAGATGATACGAATAACTTTAAGCAACTTGGGTTTGGTACAAAAGTTGGAATTTATGATTTGCCTACAGTTGTTACTGGTCATAATGTGGCGATTGACAGAAATTTGATAAAAAGTTATCCGGTATTTTCAACAAGATTTCGTGGTTGGGGATTAGAAGACTCATATTTTGCATCCATTGTTATTGCTGGTGGAGCTTTTGTTATTCCGATTTTGTCATCATGTGTTTATCATATTAATCATGAGCCAAGAAGCGGTAATATAGAGCAAAAGAAACTTGAAGCACAGATGAATTATGAAACGTATAATAAAATGATTGATGAGAGGTGGGAAGAGTGATACCTGATACAATTCTCTTTGATATTGATGGTACACTTTTGATAGATGATTGTTTGCCAAAAAATTTTAAACAAATTTGTATTCAGATAAAAGAATTACAAAAATTAAAAATTAATATTGGAATATGTACAAATAGACCATTAGACTTGAATTTAAAAAAAATAATAGATAAATATAAAATAGATGGAACTATTATTACTGAGAGGGGGTCTTGCTTATATAAAAAAATCAATTTAAATTATATATGTGTGGATAAAAATAATAATATAAATAGCATTATAGAAGTATTACTCAAAAAATATTTGGAAAAAAATCAAGTATTAATTGATATATCCTATGAAAAACAAAATATTAATGATAATATATATATAAATAAAGACAGAATGTCTACATCAACTATTTATATTCCAGTTAAATTAAAAAATAAAATTGAAGATATTAAAACATACTTATCTAAAAGTCATGAATTAAAAGATTATTTAGTTGAGAGAGATATAAACAACAAATTAAAAATAAAGGTCTTTCCTAAAAATATGGATAAGTTTGTGTCTATTCATAAATATTTAAATAGTAATCGTGTTATATTGGTAACAGATTATGAAAAACCTACAATAGAAAATATAAATAATTTGCTAAAAATATACAGTGTAGGAGATAACATAGAATTTAACAAAATTAGTGATGAGGTTTTTCCAGGTCAAGGACTTGGAGTGGAACAAATATTAAAAAAAATAAGGAGAAAAATTATGGAAAATTATGAAGTTCTTTCAGAAAATTGCAAAATTCGTTGGATTGATGGTTTTAAAATAAACGAAGAAAAATATACACAAGTTAGTGGGTATATTTATAATGAAAAAAATCAATTACTAATAGTAAAAAACGGTAAAACTTGGACAATTCCCGGGGGTCATCCAGAAATAGGTGAAACTCAACTACAAACATTAGAAAGAGAACTAATGGAAGAAGCATGTGTTACATTAAAAGATGTAAAATATTTGGGAGCAGTAGAAGTTGTTGAAAATGGGGAAACATACTATCAATTAAGATATACAGCAAAAGTATTAGAAGTTTTACCTTTTGATTCAAAATGGGAAACAGACGAAAGAGAATTTGTTAGCTTAGAAGATTTGCCAAATTATATTAAATGGTGTAAGGGCATAACTTTTAGTCAACAAATCGAAGCATCAAAAAGAGATTGGAATATTTGATTACTATGAGAATATTAATATATCAGCCAAGAATATCCTACTTTATAGGTGGAGGAGAGATTTATCCAATACAAACAGCAAAGTTTTTTTCTATATTGGGTCATGATGTTAGTATATTAACAACTCGAGCTAGTTATATTACTCCAAGTGATTATTTTTTAAATTTCGTCAAAGAAAATCCCAAAATAAAAATAGAATATTTAGATTTAGATGAAAATTATAGAAGCATATATCAAGAACCTGCTGGTGTAAATTGGGAAAGATGGGATAGTGAAAGTTTATGGGTTGCTAGGTTAGCCTATGAATTTTTATGTCACAATAAATATGACATAGTAACTACTCATTGTGTAATAGATTCTTATGCAGTACCTTTTGATCAAAAACATGTTTTGCATTTACATGGTTCTCCAAGTGAACTAAATTATGCTTGCAAGCTTATTTTACCTAAAAAAAAGGACTTAATTGCAGTTTCTTTAAATGTTGCGGAAAAATGGAAAAAACTTGGTGCTTATGAAAAAATGAAAATAAGTACTAATGCGATTGATGAAAATGTTTTTTTTAAAGATGAAAAAGTAGAAAGAAATTTAGATTTATTATTTGTGGGTAGACTTATTCCAATTAAAGGTGTGCAATACATTTTAAAGGCATTAAAATTATTAAAAGATAATTATAATTTATCGCCTACTTTTACAATTGTTGGTGATGGGCCATATAAAAATGAACTACAGGATCTTGCTAAAAGTCTAAAAATTGATAAACAAGTAATTTTTAAAGGGCTTGTTTATCACAAAGACTTGGTTAGTTTATATCAAAAATCTAAAATAGCAGTATTACCTTCTTATGAAAAAGAGGGGATAATGACTACACTTCTTGAAGCTGCAAGTTGTGGAACACCTTCAATAACTACAAAGGGAACAAGCATGGAAGAATTTGCACAAAACAATAAAAACGCACTTTTGGTAAATCCATCTGATGAAGTTGATTTGTGTGAAAAAATATATATGCTTATGACAGATAAGGAGTTATATGAAGAAATTGCTAAAAATGCATTTGTTACAGTTAGACAAGATTATTCATGGCTGAAAAAAGCGGAGGAATTAATCAAATTATATAGTGAGGTATAAAATGAGAGAAGTTTTTTTAAAATCTGCTAGTGCCATAGTTAAACTAAATGTAGATACAGAAATATTTAAACAAATAATGGAAGATGAATTTTTATATGCATATATTCCTTCTGTAAAAGTCATTGATTATTATGAAAAATATGATGCTACTATTTATATAGAAAAAAGTAATGTTAATAGTATTGAAGTGAATTATCCCGACACTTACTATAAATATAATTCTTTAAATACAAAGGATATTATTACTTTAATAGAGTTTATTTTTGAGCGTGCAAGACAAGAAAAAGGTATATTTTGTATTCATGGAGCATCTTCAATAGTAAATGATAAAGCAGTCATATGTTGGGGACCTGCAACCGGTATGGGTAAAACCACTTTAGCATTGGCATTATCAAATGTTGAAAATAATTTTTATTCTGATGAAAAAATACTAATTGATATGCCAAATAAAAAAGTTGTTGGTAGAATAAAAAAAATATATATTTCAAATGATTTTTGGAAAGAAAAATTTGGAAATGTTAAATTTTATGAAAATGATAATTCAGCTTTTGATAAAGAGTATGATATTTCCATGTTTGTGTATCCATTGATTTGTGATAATAAAAAATTAGTATTAGAAAAATGGGACCCAAATAAATTTGCATGGCATTTATATGAAGAAACATCAAGAAAAATTAGAGGAACATCTAGAGTTTTCTTTAATTATTCATATCCAATAGCTTCAATAGATACATTCGCACTTTCTATTACTAGGTTAAATATGGTGAAAGAATTCACAAGTGTTATTCCAGGATTATACTATAAAGGAAATGTCGATAATATTGTTGATTTTATAAAAAATAGTATTAAATAGAAAAAAATGAGTATTTTACTCATTTTTTATTATTATTTAAATTTTGATTTTTTAAAAAATCATCAAAAATTATAATAGACTTTTCAAATATTTCATCTGGAGTGATTCCATCGGTATCAATTTTGAAATAATTAAGTTTTCTACTATTGGCGTATTCTTCCAAATTATTTTCATGCCATTTAAGAGGAAATTTTAAATCAATATCATTTGGATTCTTTGCAAAAATACGTTTTATTCTTGTTTCATCTTTGGCGGTCAAATAAATACTACCATTCAAAAAAGCACCCTTTTCTAAATAATAATCAAACAAATATTCTGTTTCAGGATAACCAATAACAGCATATGTTGTCAAAAAACCTCTATCTAAAACCACATTAAGGGTCTCTGAATAATTATTTAACCAAGATAGAACACCGCAATAAAATTCTGTAATTTCTTGTTTGTCTCCCTTTGAAAATAGTTCTTTTTCTTTAGTTTTTAATAATAAACTTGCTTCTTCAAATGAACAATTTTCTTTTTCCATAATCATATAAACACCAGGTTTTTCCATATAGGAAAAATCATATTTTTTTGCTAATTTTTTAGCAAGTGTTGTTTTACCAGTTCCATCATATCCATCAATACTTATTATCATATAGTTATTTCCTTTTCAAGTATTATATATTAATTATAAATTTATAGCAATATGAAGTATTTTAACTATTAATATATTTCCAATTACTCGTTATAAAACATATATATATATTCAATAAAAATTAACGTTCAAAGTAAAAATATTTTATTAATAATAATAAAAGAATAAATATTAACTTTTGGCTTAATTTAGTCTGTTTTTTTATGCTATAATTTAAATGAGTGAAAAAAACAAATTATAAATGTAAAGAAATTTATAAACCATTTGGCAACAGCTATAATTGTATCAATACAATTAAACCAAAAGAGGTTTATGAGTCAGTGATTAATATATTGGAGGAAAAAATGAAGAATGAAAAATTTATAAATTTACTTCCTTTAGAAACCGAAAGATTAATAATTAAACCCACGTCAGTAGAAGATATTGAATTAATGTTAAAACTAGATAAACAAGAAACAACCCAAAAATATTTAGGGGGAATTAAGAACAAAACAAGGGAAGAGAGAATTGATTTTTTAGAAAAAAAAGCTAGTAAGTTTAAAAATGGATATGCTGGTTCTTTGACTATTTATTTAAAAGATAATGTACCAATAGGGTTTGCGGGTTTAAAAATTGATGAAATAAATAATAATGCAGAAATATCATATTTATTTGATTATGACTATTGTAATAAAGGTTATTGTACCGAGGCATGTAAAAAATTAATTGAAGTAGGTTTTAAAAAATTAAATTTGAATAAAATCTATGCTGATACAATTGAAGGAAACGATTCATCAAAGAGAGTTTTAGAAAAATTGGGATTTAGATTAGAAGGAACTAGAAGAAAACAAGCATTTGTTGCTGAATCAAATGAATATAGAGATTTTTACGATTATGGATTACTAATAGAAGAATATAATAAATTATAAAAAAGGATAAATATGATTATAAATAATAAAAAAGAATTTGAAGATATAGTTAATAAATATACATTTAGATACG
>CAZSTI010000022.1:0-11858 GCA_964609995.1 uncultured Muribaculaceae bacterium | reverse complement strand
TCCTGTTTTCCCGACCATTTAAAAATAAAAAACTGTGGATATAAAAGTTCACGGTTTTTATTTTGAATAGATTAAATTTTATTAATTATTTCTGTTGATGGTGAACATGTTACTGATTTTTATCATCGTCTTCATAGTGAAGCATTAACAAAAGAGCTAGATGTTTTATATCTCGACTTTAATGAATAATAAAAACCGTGGGGATAAAAAGTCAACAGTTTTACCTCATATATATTAATCTTGTAGATTATTTTATAATTATATTGGACAATGTTAAAAAAATATAGTATATTATGGGTGTTTGGGAGATGATTATGTTGAATGAAAATACTATAATTAATGGACAAATGGTAAACCTTTCTAAAGAAGAGCAGTGTGATGTAACTAATTTTCATAAAAGTAGAATAGCATTTGCTGTAATTTTTAATAATGATGATAGTTATAATTTGGCAATCAATATAAAAGATGCTAGAGAGCATCGTGTATATTTACAGCAAGATTTTGGAATCAATGATGAAGTTTTTGAATCATTGGTAAGAGGATATATAAAACATGAGAAAATTGTATTCTATATATCATCACATTTTCATCCGGTTGCACCAGAAATTTTGACAGATCAACTTATTAAGGATTTATTACTTATTGCAGGAGATATGTTTGGTCCAGGGGAATATATGATAGGAAACGGTGTAAAAGTTGGAAAACCGGGTGAAGAATGGGCCCCTATAGATACAATTGGTACATATACAATTGAAGGACAAATGAAAACTAATAATAAAATATTAATTAAATAAAAATTTGGAAATCTCTTTTTATAATATTATGAAATTATTAGATTATAAGTATGACTCTATTGAATGCAATGAAAAATATTTAAATAAAACTGCTTGAAAATATTCTTACAATAAATAGATATTTATAGTGGAAGGTATATATGAAAATTAAAGATTTTGAAAAAGACTTGATTGCTCCTTGCGGTATGAATTGTAGTTTATGTATAGCATACATTTTTAATAAACATGATTTAAATAAAAAAGGATTTCATAAAAAGTATTGCTCCGGTTGTATTGCAAGAGGAAAAAATTGCACCTTTGCTTTAGGAAAGAAGTGTGATTTAATAGCAACAGGAAAAATAAGATTTTGTTACGAATGTGATAAATTTCCTTGTGATGGCTTGAAAAGATTAGATAAAAGATATAAGACTAAATATAATTTAAGTATGATTGACAATTTAAATCGTATAAAAGAAGATGGAATTGATCAGTTTATAGAAAAAGAAATTAAAAAATGGACGTGTAAAACATGCCAAGAATTAGTATGTTGCCATAATGATTTATGTTTAAATTGTCATATTGAAACTTTGAAAAATAATAAAAAGTATCATTATAATAGTTAGAATATAATATATAATAATTTAGAAACGTAAAAGAGATTTCCCAAAAGGAGACTCTTTTTCTTTCTGAAAGTTTAATATATAATAAAGAAGAGGTGTATTTAATGATTAGAGAAGATGCTAGATCAAAGGTTATAGATATGTTATTAGGAGAAAATAATCCTAATAATAATTTTTATGAAAGTTTATTTGAAAAATATAATTATGGTGATTTTGAAATGACTCCAATATCTCCAACAAGTATGCCAATTGTAAACAGAGAACATGCTGTTGTAATTACAGAAGAGGCTTATAAAGATTTACAAAAAATTCAACAATTAACTAGACAAACAAATAATGAGGTTTCATTTTTACTTATTGGGGAAGAGAAACCAAATGGAACAGTTTGGTTAGATACGGTTTTATCTGAATTTAAAGCGAATAGTAGAACAAATGCAGGATTTGGAGAAAATATCAATGAAACTTTGACTAGTTTTATTGATATGTATAGAAATAATCAGTTAGGAAATAATAAACCTATAATTTGTCATGGACATTCTCATGGAATTTCTCCAGTAAGTGATAATTTTTCTTTTGGTGACCTTATTTCATATGTTCAAATGACTAATTTATGTTCAGAAACAAAAGACAGAAAAATTGAAACTATGGCATGTTTGCTACCACCATGTGGAGACATTAATTTTATAATGTATGAAAATAATACTAATTATGAAGGATTCTTCACATTTTCCGAAGTTTATATGAGAAAGAACAGTGGTGATGCGGTATTATTGCCTTCATATAGTAAAGGTAATTATATAGTTAACAATCAAAATATAAGTAAGTAAATAACGATAATAATAAATTTTGAAATTTATATTATTTCCAAACAATTATTGAATAAAAATATTATATAATTAATAAATGAGGATAGTTTAAATATGATATTAAGTATTATTGAAATTATAGTTCTTTTTATAGTGCCGGTTTTGTTATTATATTTTAAGAAAATAAACTTTAAATATAGAATACATATTTTAAGTCTAATTTGTATATTAGTTTTAGGAATAATGTTTTTTGAAAAATGGAGTTTATTTGATCTTGGAATAAGAGTAGATAATATTAAAGATAGTTTGCTACCTTATATATATTTTATTGTAATAGGATCTTTCTCATTAATACTAATATCTAAAGTACTTAAAAATGTTCCTGAAAAGCATTTTTATAAGCAAAAGCATTTTCTATTCGGTTTTGTTTTACTTAGTGTGTTACAGGAGTTTTTATTTAGAAGTTTTTTGATTGCTAAGTTAGAAACGATTTTTAATTCAATGATCTTAATTATATTAGTTAATACTATTTTATTTACATTTATGCATATTATTTATTTTAACAAAAAGTCAGTATTAATTTTATTGTTTTTAAGTGGAATGATTTTCGCTTATTTATATTTAAATTATCCCAATCTTATTCTAATATCAATTGTACATTCAATATTAAATTATATTGCAGTTCTATTTGGATATTTTTCAGAAGAAAATAATAAAACGTATAATAATCACAAATAAAATATGATGGATGAAACTTGACAAAATTGTATAAGATAATATAATAATTTAGCAAGAGGCGCAAGATGGATACAATAAAAGAATTTAAAGATATTTTAGAGAGCAAAATAAACGATTCGGATGAAGTTTTTATTACTCCACATAATGGTCCAGATTTTGATGCTATTGGAAGTGCTATTGGAATGAATGAGATTTGTAATAATTTTAAAAAAGAAAGTTTCATTATTGTTAATGAGGCGCTTTCAATTCTTCAACCAGGTGTTAGAAAAATAATTGATGAAACACAAAGTAAATATCAATACATTAACCTAGAGGGCTTTGATAAATTTAAAAATAGAAATAGTAATAAACTACTAGTTGCTGTAGATACTAATAAATCATATTTGATACCAATAAGTAAAGAATTGGAACATTTTAAGAATGTTTTAATAATTGATCATCATAGAACTGATGAAAGTACCATACCGGCATCTAATATGTTTATCGATCCATTAATTTCATCAACATCTGAAATAATGTTCAATCTAATTAAATATTATAATGTGAAAATCGATTCATATACAGCAGCATATCTATTAGCTGGTATTATGGTAGATACTGCTAGATATACAAGAAACGTTAGTGACAAAACTTTTGAAATTATTTCAAAATTAACAAAGATTATGTGTAAAGATTTATCTGCAGACTACGCTAACAGTATATTTATGGATAGTTTTGAAAGTGATAGAATAGTACAAGATATAATAAAAAATACAATATTTAGGACAATTGAAACTGCTATAGCAACGGACCGTGATAATCCAAATAAAATATATACAAAAGAGGATTTTGCAAAAGCAGCAGATTATTTACTAAGATATAATGTAAGTGCTTCCTTTGCTTTAGGATACATTGATAAAGAAACAATATCTATTTCAGCTAGAAGCAACGGTGGAGCAAATGGCATTGATGTTGGAGAAATTATGAAACAATTTGGTGGTGGTGGCAATAGTATGAGTGCAGCAGCAAAAATAACATGCACTAATGAAAGTATCCTTGATATAGAAGATAAATTACAAAAAATATTAAAACCAGGTAGTCATTAATATTTAACATGTTAAGTATAATTTCGATATTAATAAATTCTAATATTATCGATAAAAAAGAAAAAAATTATTTTTCCAAACATTATTAAATAAACTGTATAAATATTGATATATAGTTTTTTTATTATAATTATAGGAATCATTGACTTTAGTAAAAATTAACTATATTATAATATATAATTTTATTAAGAAAGGGTGATAATTTTGAGAGAAATATTAGCCGCTTCAATTTCAGCAATTATAAAAAATATAGGTTTAATTGCGAGTGCAGAACACGATAGTGAAAAAAGAGAAATATTAGTTCGTAGATTGGCTGAAGATGCTATAGAGGGTATAAATGAATTCAAAACATATATGCGTGGATATATTTATGAAGGTGAAGCTGCCGAAATAGACACTACGGTGGCAATTTTAAGAAAAACTTACTCTAATAATATAAATAAAGAAAAATAATATAAAACTAAGAATAATAACATATTAGTAAAAGAAAATATATTATCAGCAAAAAAAGAGATTAATAATAGTAAATCAGCAACTTCAATAAACTATTATTTTTTTATACATTATATTTTTTAAATCTTTCTATCAAAAAAAGGAGATTAAATAATGTTTGAAGATATTAGAAATGATCCATATATTATAGAGATATATAATAAGATTGAAAATCCTAATTATAATAAAAGGTTTTTATTGCAATGCAATTAATTTATTGAGTATAAAAAATATTGAAGATTTAATGATATATATTTCAAAAGAACAGCCTAATGAAGAGAATATAGTTAATTATATTAAACAAATAGCCAAAGAAAACGATATAGATTTAAAGCTTAGAAAATAATAGAGTTATTATTTATATTTATTTCCTGTGATATAATAAAATGGGTGATTATAATGAGAAAAATTGCAATATTTTCTGACATACACGGCAATTATCAAGCATAACAAAGTATAATAGATGATATAAAAGATAATAATTATGATGAAATTGTCTATTTAGGAGACGCTATATCTCTTGGATCTCAATCTAAAGAGTGTTTAAATATATTCAAAAAGAGTAATATAAAATTCTTGTTGGGAAATCATGAATTATATTTTTTAAAAGGGACAGAAATGGATGAGGAAATAACAGAAAAATTAAAAATTGATCATATTAATTGGGTAAGTGGTTTATTAGATGAATCTGATATAAAATACTTAAATAATTGTGATTTGTTTTATGAAATAAAATTAAAAGATGGAAAAAAAATATTGTTTGAACATTTTCTGATCAAAGACTATAATGAACCTTATCCTTTTGAAGATAACAATTTAAAAACTGATGTATCTTTATGGTATAAATATAAGAAAGAATATGAATATATATTTATAGGTCATGAACATGAAATATTAGATAGACCTGATAGTAATTTGTGGATAGTTGGAAGTGCAGGATGTACAAAAGACAACATTACAAGTTATACCTCTTTAGAAATTGGAAATACTTTTTCAATTAAAAGAATATATATCAATTATGATAGAAAAGGTTTTGAAGAAGAAATAAAGAAAATAGATTATCCTAATAAAGAACATATAATAAAAAAAATATTTAATTTATAAGTGTGAGGAAATATGGAATATGAAGAATTAATAGAAAGAATAATAAAACTATTTGAAACTACAAAATATGCGGTTTTAGCAACGTCAAACAAAGATGGAGTAGTAACCGCTAGCCAAATGTGTTTAGTAAATGATGGCCTAACGCTATATTTTCAAACGGATAAATCTTTTGAAAAAATTAAAAATATTAAAGAAAATCCTAATGTTGCAATTAATATGGGTGCTTTTTACTTTAAAGGAATAGCTAATATGGTTGGTCATCCTTCAACTAATATGGCTTTTATAAACAAAATTTAAGAAAAGCATCCAAGCACTTATGATACATATACAAATTTATCTAGTGAAGTATTAATTGAAGTTAAATTAAAAGAATGTAAGATTTGGGGATTAAATAATAAAGATATTCATAATGAAGATACAATTCAAGTATTAGATTTAGAAAACAAAAAACTAAGTAAAATTATTTGCAATAAATAAGGAGAGTTTATGAAAACGGTTTTTTTTATTCATGGATTTATGGGTCATCCTGGAGAATTTAAAGTAATGGGAGATTATTTTGTTAAATGGGGATATGAAATAAATACAATTGTACTATCTGGCCATGATAAAAAGAAATTAAAGAATGTTACAAGTGAAGATTGGGAAAAAGATTGTATAAATTATTTCGAATTACTAATTAATAAAGGGTATAAGGAAATAATAATAATAGGTCATAGTATGGGAGGTTTATTGGCGACTATGCTTGCTAATAAATATATAGATAATGTATATAAATTAATATTAATTGATCCTTCTTTTGATTTTTTTGCAAAAAAGAATGATAAGATACAAATTACATCAAGTATAAATAACTTTGTAAAATTATTAAAGGAAGTTAATGTATTAAATAAAAACAATTATTCTCCAGTAGTAAAATGCTCATTATCTTCAATCATAGAATTTACAAAACTAGTTAAAAATCATAAAAAAGAAATTGAAAAAGTAAAATGTCCTATATTATTTATGCATGGAGAAAAAGATTGTATTATACCTATAAGTCAAATTAAAGACTTATATAATAAATTAAAAAACACTAAAGATTTTATAGAAGTAAAGAATGGTTCACATTGGTTTTTTTCTTCAAAACTAGACGAATATATTTATGATAAAGTAAATATATTTATATTAAGTTAAAGTTGATGTATAATTATATTATAGGATAGGAGTATTATGGAAAATTTAAAGAATAAAATGATTTTATTTGTTGGTTTTGCAGTTGTTATGTTAATCACAATTGTAGGTATTTACTTACTTAAGGTAGATAATGTTACAGAAATTTTATTTAAAAGTCCTGAATCATATGATGAATTATATACATTATTAAAAGATATGGAAGATTCAAGAGATTATACAATGGATCAAAATTTAGGTGAGATAACACCATCAGATTCAAAATCAGATTCTAGTAATTATTCAAAAACTAATATTCAAGTCTCTGGTGTTGATGAAGCAGATATAGTAAAAACTGATGGTAAATATATTTATATAATTGGAAATGATAATTTATATATAGTTGAAACTAATGATGGAAAAATGAATATTGTTTCAAAATTAAATTCTCAAGAAAAAATTGGAGATAAACAATATCGTTTTCAAGAGATGTATTTAAGTAATAATAAATTAATTATTATTAAAGGAATATCTCAATATTATGGCTCTGGTGCAATGTCTATAATGCCTAGATATTATTGGGGAGGTAATCAAGAAGTTGCAATTGGCGTTTATGATATAACGGACAAAACTAATCCATTTAAAATAAACGAATTATCTCAAAGTGGATATTATATTTCATCTAGATTAATAGACAATTATTTATATGTTACTACAAATCATTATATATATAATGATATTGTGGAAGATGATTTTACTACTTATGTTCCTCAAATTAAGTCTGAAACAACCGAAACTATTGCAGTTGATGACATTTTAATTTTACCAAATCCGGATTCTAAGACTTATATAACAGTCACTGGAATGGATATAAATAATTCAAATAAATTTATATCTTCAAAAGCAGTATTAGGGTCTTCATCTAATATATATGCTGATTTAGATAATTTGTATGTATCTGGTTATAGTAATGAAAAAATTAATAATACTTATGTTTCAAAAACAAGTTTAGTAAAATTTTCTATGAATAATGGTTTATTAAATATAGACGCTACTGGATCGGTTAATGGAAACATTTTAAATCAATTTTCTATGGATGAATATAACAATAATTTTAGAATAGTTACTACTTCAAGTGATTATACAGTGTTAGAAAAAGATGAAATTATATTAAAAGATGATACTATTTCATCAGATATAGCACCTGACATAAATCAAACAAAAAACAATTTATATGTATTAGATAAAGATTTAAAAATTATAGGAAAAATAGAAGATTTAGCAAAAGGTGAAAGAGTTTATTCAGTTAGATTTGATAATGAAATAGCGTATTTTGTTACATTTAAACAAGTGGATCCTTTATTTGTGGTAGATTTATCAAATCCTACTAAACCTATTATTAAATCTGAATTAAAGATTCCTGGTTTCTCTGAATATTTACATGTTTATGATGATAAATATTTATTTGGATTAGGAAGAGAAGCTGATAAAGAAGGTAGAACTAGTGGTATGAAAATATCTATGTTTGATATTAAAAATAAAGAAGATGTCAAAGAAAAATATAAGTTAGCTATTGGAGATCAATATTCTTGGTCAGAATCTTCTTATAATCATAAAGCAATATTAGTTTCAAAAGATAAAAATATAATAGGTTTCCCAATTGATAATGATTATGTTGCTTATAGATTTTTAGATAATGTTGGTTTCGAAAAGATAGGTGAGATTAATTTCTCAACTGATGAAGACTATTACTATTATGGAAGTGTTAGAGGCTTATATATAAATGATTACTTATATGCATCTAATCAGTTTAAATTAATATCTTTAAATTTAAATACTCTTGAGACCGGAGGCACCTTAGAATTAGATAAAAAAACAATAAATGAGGAAATTAAACCTGAAGAAGAAGTTGATGTTGAAGAAGATAGTTCTAGTGAATCTGAAGAAGAATTAATAAATCAAATAGAAAAAGACTAAAAAAATTGCTCAATGCAATTTTTTATTTAATTGGTGATATAATTAATAATATAAATACAATTTGGAGGATACAATGAGAGTTGGTAATTTTAAAGGGAATTATTTGGGTTTAACAATTGAAGAAGTGGAGAATTCAAAAAAAATAAATGGAACAAATGTTTTGGGAAATGTAAAAAAAGATAATTTGTTTATAAAATTACTTAATATATTTAAAGAACCTATGTTTTTGTTGTTATTAGGTTTATCTTTTATATATATATTATTGGGAGAATATTTTGATAGTATAATAATGTTAATTTTTATTATGTTTATTGCTACAATTTCCTTTTACCAAGAATATAAAACAGATAAGGCTTTGGATGAATTGAAGAAACTTTCTAGTTCGAAAAACAAAGTAATTAGAAATAATCAATTGATAGAAATAAGTACCGAAGATTTAGTGGTTGGTGATTTATTATTTCTTCAAGAAGGTAATGTAATAAATGCAGATGGTAATATATTAGAATATCGTGATTTTGGAGTAAATGAATCTACTTTAACTGGTGAATCGGCAATAGTTTGGAAGAATACAAAATTAAATTCTAAAGAAGAAAAAGAATATTTTAAAAAAAATAAATGTTACTCGGGAACTACAGTTACTGGAGGAGAAGCTATTCTTCTTGTTACACAAGTAGGATTAAATACTGAACACGGAAAAATTGGAGATGCATTAAAAAACATTAAAGTACCTTCTACATTGTTAGAAAAACAGATAAGAAAATTAATAAAAATATGGGCATATGTTAGTGTTATATTTATGTTTTTAGTATTTACTATTTCCTTCATAAATAACATTGGAAATTCCACATCATTATTTAGTAGAATAGCAGATTCAATAATTGCGGGTATTACTATTGCAATGGCAACCATACCAGAAGAATTACCAGTAATATTAACAGTATTTTTAACAATGGGCTCATATTTAATTTCAAAACAAAAATCTTTAGTTCGTAAAACAAGTGTAATAGAAACTTTAGGCTCTATTTCAGTAATATGTGTTGATAAAACAGGTACAATTACTGAAAACAAAATGACAGTTGTGGATTTTTATAATTACAATACTTTTGATAGTCTTGTTAATGCTAGTTTTTTGTCTTGCGAAAATGAAGCATATGATCCTATGGAACAAGCTATTCTTTCTTTTTGTAAAGAAAAAATGACTTCAAATTTGAAAAATAATAATCCTTATTATGAATATTCATTTAGTTCAGAATCAAAAATAATGGCTCATGTTTATAAAAATAATAATTCGTTTGTAGTATATGCAAAGGGTGCTTATGAAAAGATTCTTTCCTTATGTGATTTGAGCATAGAAGAAAAGGAAAAGATTAAGGAAATTAATAATAAATTTACAAATAAAGGATATAGAGTAATTGCAATAGCATCTTCAAAGTCTAATAAAATTAAGAAAGAATTAAATGGTTATAACTTATCTTTTTTGGGTTTATTAGCAATATCTGATCCTCCTAGATATGGTGTAAAGGAAGCGATTGAAAATTGTTATGATGCTGGAATAAAAGTAGTTATGATAACTGGTGACAATGGAGATACTGCAAAAGCAATTTGTAATGAAATTGGTTTAAAAGATAGTGAAATAATTATTACTGGTGAAGAATTAGAACAAATGAATGATGAAGATTTAGAAAAAATTGTAAAAGAAGTAAATATATTTGCAAGAGTATATCCTAATCATAAAATGAGAATAGTAAACGCATTTCAAAAAAACAATATGATAGTTGCTATGACAGGAGATGGCGTTAATGATGCTACAGCTTTAAAGAAGGCTGATGTTGGAATTTCTATGGGAAAAAGGGGTACGGAAGTTGCAAAAGAATCATCAAAATTAATTCTTTTGGATGATAATTTTAAAACTATAGTTATGGCAATAAAAAATGGTAGAAGAGTATATGAAAATATTAAAAAAGCAATAGGATATGTACTAATAATTCATTTTCCAATTGCGTTTGCTGCAGTTATAATACCTTTATTTAATTTGCCTATATTATTATTGCCTATTCATATAGTGTTGCTTGAATTGATTATTGATCCTACTTCTTCAATTGTGTTTGAAAGATGTAAAGCAGATAAAGATATAATGAAAAAATCTCCAAGAAATATTAATGAAAAATTACTAGATTATAAAAATATATTTATCTATATTATTCAAGGGTTGGTTATATCTATTTCATTTATAGGAAGTTATATTTATATTATAAACAATGGATATTCTCAAGAACTTGCTTTAACTTTTTCAATGTCCACTTTAATTCTTTCAAATCTATTTATAGTATTTGTAAATAGTAGTAAAGATTTATCAATTTATAATTTTATATCCACTTTAAAAGATAAAGTTATTTTAAGAGTTGTGATAGGAATAATTATACTATTAATTGTTATTATATATGTTCCATTCTTTCAAAAAATAGTTGGAACAACATCACTTAATCTATATCAATTTTCTTTATCTATGCTTGTTGCGATTTTTAGTACTATATGGTACGACATAATAAAAATTTTTAATAAATGTAAATTAGTAAAATAGATATATTATTATCTATTTTTTTTGTTTGACAAACGAACGTTAGTTCGGTATAATTATAATGGATATGTAACTTTGAGGTGATGGTATGGAAAAGATATATTTTTGTATTGATTTAAAATCTTTTTTTGCGTCAGTAGAATGTGTAGAAAGAAACCTTGATCCTTTTGTTGCAAATTTAGTTGTTGCAGATCCTGCAAGAGGAAATGGTGCTATATGTTTGGCAATATCGCCCGCAATGAAAATTTTAGGGGTAAGAAATAGATGTAGAATATATGAAATACCCAAAAATATAAATTATATTGTGGCATCTCCTAGAATGAAAATGTATATGGAATATTCATCTATGATATATGAGATATATTTGAAATATATTTCAAAAGATGATATTCATGTTTATTCAATAGATGAAGCTTTTTTAGATGTTACAAATTATCTTAATTTATATAAAAATGATTATAGAGAATTATGCAATAAAATTACTAAAGATATATTTGATACTACTGGTATAACTGCTAGTGCGGGAATAGGTACAA
>CAZSTI010000021.1:0-12729 GCA_964609995.1 uncultured Muribaculaceae bacterium | reverse complement strand
TATGGTGCCGAAAACAGGAATCGAACCCGTAACCTACTGATTACAAGTCAGTTGCTCTACCAATTGAGCTATTTCGGCAAAAAATGGTGGAGGATATAGGACTCGAACCTATGGCCCCCTGCTTGTAAGGCAGGTGCTCCAACCAACTGAGCTAATCCTCCGCATACTTAAAAAGAACGCATAACTAATATAACACTTGTTTCAACTCATTGTCAATATAAAAAGGTTATTTTTGACTTATTTCCTTCAATTTATTTACAATAAAATTATTTAAATTTTCCTCTAATATTTTAAAGCCAGAACCAACCTCTTTTATTAATTTTCTCTCCTTTTTTGGTTTTACTTTATAATTAACACCTTTTATTGATAATTTTACATGATTCTGTGTTTCATCAATTTCTATTATTTTGGTATAAATTATATCTCCAACTTTTCCATATTCATTTACATCTTTTACAAAAAGATCTGATATTTCAGAAATATGAATTAAACCATTATAATAATTATCTAAGTCCACAAATATACCATATTTTTGAACACCAGTAATTATTCCTTTAACAATTTTTCCCGGTTTATAATCAGACATAATACACCTCTTATAAATTATACAATATTATTTACTTTATATCAAAAGAAATGTATAATTTATATGTAAAACTATAAGGAGGATGTGTGGACTTAATCGAATTTACTATAAATAAATTACAAAAAAGAGGAGTATCAATAGATAGTATTGCTGAAATTACTTTATTTTTACAAGAAAAATATTGTGATAATTTAACTTTAGAAAAATGCAAAAAATATGTACTCCAAGTAATTGAAAAAAGAGAAAGTATATATGCAATATTAACTGCTATTGCCATAGATGAAGCTGCTGAAAAAGGTTTATTTGATAAAGAAATAAACGAACTTATTACTAATGATGATGGATTATATGGTATTGATGAAATATTAGCATTAAGCATAGTAAATGTTCACGGATCAATAGCACTAACCAATTTTGGATATGCTGATAAAATTAAACCTGGAATTATAAAAGTAATAGATCATATAGGAAAACAAAAAATACAATGTCATACATTCTTAGATGATATTGTATCTGCAATTGCGGCAAGTGCAGCAAGTAGAATTGCTCATTATGAAAAAAAAGACAATTAATTGTCTTTTTATTTTGCTTCTTCAATTGCTCTTGTTTCTCTAATTACAGTAACTTTTACAGTTCCAGGATATTGCATTTCTTCTTCTATTCTATCTTTTATGTCTCTTGCAATCTTATAACTTTTTAAATCATCAACTTGCTCAGGTTTAACAATTACTCTTAATTCTCTTCCTGCTTGCATTGCGAATGATTTTTCAATTCCTTCAAAACTATTTGCTATAGTCTCTAGTTGTTCTAATCTCTTTACGTAGTTTTCTAAAGAATCATTTCTAGCACCCGGTCTTGATGCTGATAATGCATCAGCTATTGCTATTAAGACAGATATAACTGATTTTGCTTCAGTATCACCATGATGAGATTCAATCGAATTTATAACAACTTTATCTTCATTATATTTTTTAGCTATTTCAATTCCAACTTCAACGTGACTTCCTTCCATTTCAAAATCAATTGCTTTTCCTATATCATGCAATAAGCCTGCTCTTTTTGCTAACATTGCATTTTCGCCAATTTCATTTGCCATAATACCAGCTAATGATGCAACTTCAATAGAATGTTGTAATGCATTTTGACCATAACTTGTTCTAAAATGTAACTTACCAATTACTTCGACAATAAATGGATCTATTTTACTTAATCCTAATTCCAAAATTGCATTATTACCATATTCCATAATCTTTGAATTCATGTCTTTACATACTTTATCATATAATTCTTCAATTCTTGCAGGATGAATTCTTCCATCCTTAATTAAAGATTCTAATGTAATTTTTGCTATTTCTCTTCTTAAAGGATCAAAACTAGATATTACTATAGCTTCTGGAGTGTCATCAATAATTAAATCAACACCAGTTACTGCTTCTATAGTTCTAATGTTTCTTCCTTCTCTACCAATTATTCTACCCTTCATTTCATCATTAGGTAAATTTACAACAGATACAGTTTGTTCATTAACTACATCAGATGCATATTTTTGCATAGATAAAACTAGTAAATCTTTCGCTTTTTTATCTACTTCTAATTTGGCTTCAGCTTCTTTTTCCTTTATAACTTGTGCTATTTCTAATTCCATACTATCTTCTACTCTTTTTAATAGTAGATCATGTGCTTTTTCTTTGCTAAAACTAGAAATGTTCTCTAATAATTTTTCTTGTTCTTTCTTAATTTGTTCCACTTCATCTTCTTTTTTTTGGATTTCTCTTTGCTTATGAGATAAGGCATTATCGCGTTCTTCTAAAGATTTATCCCTATTTTGTAATAGTTCATCTCTTTTGTCTATTTTCGCTTCTCTTTGAAATAATCTGTCTTCTAAATCTTTAATTTCATTTTTTCTATCTTTTATTTCTTTTTCGTTGTCCATTTTTAGTTTATGTATTTCTTCTTTTGCTTCTAAAACAGAATCTCTTTTAACTTTTTCAGATTCTTTTTTAGCTTTTTCAATAATCTCATCAGCTTTTTTTATTGCACTATTACCTTTTCTATTGTTATATACAAAAACGGTGGTAGCACCAATTCCCAATCCAAATATAGAGGCTAAAATGGCTGTTTCAAATAATCCCATGTATCCTCCAATTAAGTTTATTTTTTAATTTAAACTCTAAATATATTGTAAGTTTTATTCATTATAAAGTCAAGTAAAAAGGTTCCTTTATAAGGAACCTTTTTTCGTTATTTAGTAATAAAATATTCTTGATATACTAAATATCCTTCAATTAATATTAGAATAATTAGTAACATTGTAAGTAAAACTCTTGCTAGAGATGATTTTTCTTCCTTTTTATTTTCTTTCATACTTATTTTCTCCTATTTATATTATACATTATTAAACAAATAAAAAAAAGATATTTATATCAATAAATAATATGTTATGTATAATTATTTTAAGGGAGATAATAATGAAAAAATTATTTGTATTTGCATTTATTATTGCCACACTTTATTTTGGTTATTCATATGCAAAAAATGGTTCTATTCCTTTTATTAATAATGTGAAAACATTAGAATGTTCAAGTTTTACTACCTTTTATGCTGACGATAGAACATATGATTATTTAATTACTTTCAAAAATGATAAAATTAGTGAATTTCATCGTGTGATTACTGCAAAATATAAAACAAAATGGGAAAAGAATCGAGGATATAAAGGACTATTAATGAGTGAACAGGCAAATCAAGATTTATATAATGCAAAGACAAGTTTATTAGTTGAAGATTATAAAATTACATTAACTATTGATATAGATTTGTCTAACCTCTCAAAAGAACAAAAAAAATTACTTGTAAAAGATGAAAACATTACTTTAGAAGAATTTAAGAAAGATTTAATAGAAAAAGATTATACTTGTAAATAAAAAAAATAGATTAAATCTATTTTTTTGTTGATACTTTTTTAACTGCAGTCTTTTTTGCTGTTGAACTAGTAACTTTTTTAGTTGGTTCTTTCTTAACAGACTCTTTAGTTTCTTTCTTTGCTGGTTCTTTTTTTTCAACTGTTTTTACTTCTTCTTTTTTAGGTTCAGTTTTAACTTCTTTTTTAATTTCAACTTTTTTAGGAGAATATTCTTTGCCTTCTAAAGCAAATTTAGAAATTTCTACTAAATCTTTAAAAGAATTAGGGTTAGTAATAGCTATTTCTGATAACATTTTTCTGTTAACTGACAATTTAGCTTTATTTAATCCATTTATGAATTTTGAATAACTAATATTATTTTCTCTACAAGCAGCATTTATTCTTGTAATCCATAGTTTTCTAAAATCTCTTTTCTTTCTTTTTCTATCCTTATATGCATAAGTTCCAGAATGTAACAATTGTTCTTTAGCTGTTTTATATAATCTATGTTTACTTCCAAAATATCCCTTTGCTTCTTTTAATACTTTTTTTCTTCTATTTCTAGCGACTGTTCCGCCTTTAACTCTTGCCATTTTATTCCTCCTTAATATTTAATTGATTTTAATCTTTTAGCATCGGATTTACTTAAAGTAGACCCTTTTCTTTTCTTTCTATTAACCTTTGCTGTTTTTTTACCAGTATTGTGTCTACTAATTGGTCTTCCTATTTTAGACGGACCTCCACTTGGTCTAGTTTTAATCTTTTTACTAGTTGATTTATGTGTCTTTAATTTTGGCATATTTCCTCCTTATTTTTTCTTTGGCACTAATATTATAGACATTGTTTTAAATTCAAACTTTGGTTTTGATTCTATTTCTGATATCTCTTCTAAAGCTTTTGCAAATCTTAATAAAACTTCTTCTCCTAATTCAGTATGAGATAATTGTCTTCCTTTAAATCGAATTGAAGCTTTTACCTTGTTACCTTTTTCTAAATATTTTTTAGCGTTTATAACTCTAGTATTAAAATCATGAATATCAATTGTAACAGACAATCTATACTCTTTTAATTCTAAATTGGTCTCTCTTTGTTTCTTTTCGCTTTCCTTTTGTTTTTTCTTTTTTTCATACTTAAACTTCTTGTAATCCATTAATTTTGCAACTGCCGGTGTAGAACTAGCGTTAATTAAAACCAAGTCAAAACCAGCATATTCCGCAAGAACTTGAGCATCTTCTTTAGATTTTACTCCTAGTTGTTCTCCCTTAGGACCAATAACCAAAAATTGTTTTAAATTGATTTGTTCATTTACTAACAAATCTTTTTCCTTATTTGCTATAAAAAGCACCTCCAATAAAAAAGGTAAATACCGATAATATTCACCCTAAAAAACCATAAATCATTAATTTATATTCGGCTTTTTAACCCAAAACAACAAGTAATCGGGTGAGATATATATCTGCTTTCCTTTTCAAATTTGATTTAATTATATATTAACAATAATCATAAGTCAAGCAATTATTTGAAAAAAACATAATATATTAACACTGCTACTACTATTATAATTGCAATTATTCCGCTAGTTCTCTCTTGCTTACTAGATTTGTTCTTTATTCCCGTTGAATACGACAATAATATTCCTCCTAATAATCCTCCTAAATGAGCAGCATTATTTATACCAGGAGTAACAAAACCAATAAAAATATTTAAAATTATTACTGGTAGTATTTGTCTTATTAGTACATTTCCCAAATAAGCTCTATAATTGTATCCAAAATATAATAAAGCTCCAAATAAACCAAATACTGCTCCACTAGCACCAGCAGATATAGTCGAAAGATCAATAAATACTAATGATACTAATGATGAAACAATTATACTTCCAAAATAAATAATTAAAAATTTAACTTTACCAAAATAGTTCTCAACTTGTGATCCTACTACATATAATGCCCACATATTAAACATAATATGAAAAAATCCAATATGTAAAAATGCAGATGTAATAATTCTATAATACTCATTATTAATCATTATGTATGCTTTTGACAAAGCTCCAAATTTTAATAAGGTATTTATATCTTCACTACCATTTCCTAATAAATACATTAATAAGAACATTAATACATTAATCGCTATTAAAGCATAAGTAATAACTGGTTTTTTACTATTAAATAATGATTCAGCTTCAAGAGATCTTTTCTTATTAATATTATTTAAATCAGAGGTTATCTTTGTAAATAGTTCTACATCAGGTTCGTTTTTTACTATCTTAGTATCAATATCAGAAAAAGCTTCTTTAATTTCTTTAGATAAAATAATATCTTCTTCTTTTTTTACTATTATAGAATCAATATTATCTTCTTTTTTTAATTCTACATATTCACTTAAATCAGTAAATATAGATAAAGTTTTAACTCTAAAAGATAAAGTCTTTAATTTTATTTGATGAATAATTTTTTTTGTTTTAAACAAATCAAAATCATATTGAGTATTATTATGAATATACCCAGTCATAATTCTTACTATTCTATATGGTCCATCAACATTTTCTAACCATATTTCATTTTCTATTCCTCTTAATATTATTGGACTATATCCTTTTTCAGTAATAAAATAATGCAATAATTTCATCACTATCATTTCTTTATCTCTAAATAAAATTTGTTCTTTCATTTTGACTCCTCAACTATATGTCTTCCAACATATACTCCATTTGAATTGGATTGAACAATTCCTCTAGTTATTCCCGCTCCATCTCCTAAAGCATAAAGATTTTTTAAATTGGTTTGAAAGTTTGAATCTACTAAAACCTTATTATTATAAAATTTACATTCTACTCCATAAAGTAAAGTTTCAGCAGAATTAAACCCAGGGGCAACTCCATTTAATGCCTCAATCATTTCTTCTATTGATTTGATGATTCTATATGGCAAAACTAAAGATAAATCACCAGGAACAGCGTCTTTTAGTGTGGGTACAATATTTCCCCTCATTAATCTTTCTTCAGTCGTTCTTCTTCCTCTTTTTAAATCCCCATATCTTTGAACTAACACTTTTCCATCAGCAAGCATATTAGCAAGTTTTGCTATTGATTTAGCATACCCAATAGAATCTTTAAATGGTTGTGTAAATGTTTTTGAAACTAAAAGTGCTAGATTAGTATTATTTGTTTTAGATTCTTTATATGAATGACCATTAACTGTAATAAGATTATCTTCATATCGTTCTATTACTACTTCTCCAGAAGGATTTTGACAGAATGTTCTAACAGTATCATCAAATGTTTTACTATTATAAATGAATTTTCCTTCGTATAAATATTTATTTATATTTTCCATTACTTCATTTCTTACTTCTACTCTTACCCCTATATCTACAACTGAAGGAACGGCTTCAATATTGTGATTACGACAAATATTTCTTAACCATTCAGAACCTTCTCTACCAACAGATAACACTACATACTTGGCTTTTATTGTTTCATCTTTAGTTTTTACTCCTTTTACAACATTGTTTTCAACAACTAAATCTTCAACCATAGTTCTAAACTTAAAGTCTACTCCTTTTTCCTTTAAATATTCTTCTATTTTTAAATATATTTCATAACTTTGATCAGTACCTAAATGTCTTAAGGGATACACTATTAGTTTAAGATTATTTTTTATAGCTTCAACTTCAATTTCCTTTATTTTATCAATATGCTCATTTCCATATATTTTATCATCAGCTCCAAAAGATAAATAAACTGAGTCTACATAATCGATTAATTCTTGTGTTTTTTCATATCCTAAATAATTTTTTAAATTTCCCCCAACATCAGGAGATAATGTTAATTTTCCATCACTAAAAGCTCCAGCTCCGGAAAAACCTGTAGTAATATTACAAGGATTACAATTCATACATTTTCCTGTTGTTCTTTTAGGACAAACTCTATTTTTTATAGAATTACCTTTTTCTATCATAAGTACTTTTAAATTACTATTCTTTACTATTTCTAAAGCAGTAAAAATACCAGAACATCCAGCACCTACTATTACTACATCATATTTTTGCATTACTCCTCCTCATATTTTTTTAATATTTCATAAAACTCTTTTTCTGCATCAACACTAAATTCCATATATTCTTTTGTAATAGGATGATTAAACCCTATTGTTTTAGCATGTAACATTTGACCATAATCATTAGTAATTTGTTTGCCATAAACGGAATCATTAATTATTGGATAACCAATATATTTCATATGAACTCTAATTTGATGTGTTCTTCCAGTATCCAATTTACACTCAACCAATGTAGCGGTTTTATATCTTTTTAAAACCTTAAAATTTGTGATTGCATTCTTGCTATTGATATCTGTTACACACATTCTTTTTCTATCATTTAGATCTCTTCCAATTGGAGCATCTATAGTTCCAGTATCATGAAGTATAACTCCACTTACTAAAGCAATATATATTCTATTTACATTTCTTTTTTGAATTTCTTTACTTAAATAATAATGTGTGTCATCATCTTTTGCAATTAATAATAAACCACTAGTATCCTTATCGATTCTATGCACTATTCCTGCTCTATTATTATCGTTTGACAAGTTGTAATGGTACATTAGTCCATTAACCAAAGTATCGTTGTAATGGCCTATAGATGGGTGCACAACCATACCACTTGGTTTATTAATTACTAAAAGATATTTATCTTCATAAACTATATTTAATTCCATTTTTACTGGTAATACATCATTTGATTCTTCAACTATATCTTCAATCTTGATTTCATCATCTACTCTAACTATATAACTATTCTTAACAATCGTATCATTTACCAATATTTTTTCTTCTTCAATTAATTTTTGAATTCTACTTCTACTAATATTTAATATGTCTATCAAATATTTATCCAATCTTATATCACTTTTTTCGTCTACTGATATTAATTTCATTATTCTCTCCTCTAGATATAAATAGATTATATATAATAATCATAAATCCAAGAACCATACACATATCAGCCAAATTAAATACCGGGAAATTATACCCAAATATATAAAAGTCAAGATAATCAATAATATAACCATATAATATTCTATCAATAAAATTTCCCAATATTCCGCCAAGAACTAAAGCATATGATATGGCTTCTAATTTAACTATATTTTTATCAATTATTATATACCTAATTAAACCCACTAATGCAACAATTGATAATATAATAAATATTATTCCTCCATCTTGCAATATTCCAAATGCAGCTCCAGTATTATTAATATTAGTAATATAAAAAAAGTTTTTAATTACTTTTATACTATCTGCAAAAGCAACATTATTTACAATAATATTCTTAATTAATTGATCTAAAATTGCAATAACAGCTCCAAAACTCAATATTTTTTTATACATAAAAATCACCATTCCAATTGTATCAAAAAAAAGTAAAAAGGACAATGTCCTTTATTTTATATTAACTTCAAAATCTTTTATTTTATCTTCATCATAATGTTTAATATCTATACTAATAGCGCCTTTATTAATAATCATTTTATCCAAATCCTTATTTTCATCATAATATAATTTAAGTTCTATTTTTTCACTATCTATATATAGATAAAGACTATTTTCGTTTTTTTCCCTAATTTCATATTCTTTTTCTAATAATTCATCAATATATTGAATATCTAGCAAACTAATATCTAATCCTTCAACAATAAACCCATCATATTTTTCATAATAATCTCCATTTTTAATATAAAGATCTTTATTGTTTAAATAATAATTAGTTTCTATATTATTTTCTTTTTTAGTTATTAAAGATTTTAAACCATATACCTTGCCATTTAGTTCAATGCTATTATTTATTAAGCTAGTATAAGCATAATTTTTTACCATTATTACCTTCTCACCTTTTGGATCAATTATTTTTTTAGCTATTTCATCTTTTTTATTAAATATAAAAAAGATATATGCAAACAAAAAAACATAAAATACTAAATACAATATCTTTTTTGTCTTTTCATTCATACAATCCTCCTAATTAAAATGCTTACCTATAATATCTCTACCATTAGTAAACTCTTTATAATTCATTATTCTTTTTCCTTCTAATTGTAAAGATTCAATAACAATCAAACCATCACAAGTTTTAACTTGTATACCTTCATTAACATTGATTATTTCACCAATATTACCAGAATAATTTCCAATTATTTTTGAAGATTCCCAAATCTTACATATTTTTCCATCTAAAAAGCTATAAGCACCAGGCCAAGGATTTAATCCTCTTATTTTATTATATATATTAGTAGTAGTATCATTCCAGTCAATTTTCTCATCTTCTCTTTTTATATTATAAGCATATGTTGCTTCTTCATTATTTTGTTTAATTCTATTAATATTGTTATTAATTATATTAGGTAAAGTTTTTTCTAATAAATCTCTTCCTAATAAGCTTAGTCTATCATGCAAAGAACCAACATTTTCTTTTTCTCCTATCAATAATTTTTCTATAGAAATAATATCTCCAGTATCCATTCCTTCATTCATAAACATTATAGTAATTCCCGTTTCTTTATATCCATTTATAATCGCTCTATGAATTGGAGCTCCTCCTCTTAATTGAGGCAAGATTGATGCATGAACATTAATACATCCATACTTAGGACAATCTAATATTTCTTTAGGAATTATTTGACCATAAGCACAAGTAACAATAATATCAGGTTTTTCTTTTAAAATATCATCAAATTCTTTTCTTATTTTTATTGGTTGAAATACTTTTATATTATGTTGTTCCGCAACTAATTTAATTGGGCTTTTCTTATCATCTTTATCTGGTTGAGTAACAACCCCAACAACATTTGTATTATTAATTAAGTATTCAAAAACAGGAACAGAAAATTTCGGTGTTCCCATAAATATTACTCTTAAATTATTCATTAGATCCACCTTGTAACAGGTTTTACTCTTTTATTAGGATTATATTGTTCAAAAAATTTAATAAAGAAATCAATAAAAGCATCAAAATATGAATCGTCATCTTTTATAATTTCTTCAACATTCAATTTTGATTGAAGTTCTAAAGAAAAATAATAGTCTTCAATATATACAAACATAGCTTCATCTAATTCTCTAGCTTTTTTTATACAATCTTCGTTATTAAGTTTGCATGAACCAACATATTTCTTATAATAATGAACTAATTTCTTACTAAAACCATCATCATCCATAAATTCACAATTGACTATCTCATTATAATGTTTAAATACTTTATTATTCATATTTACCTCCCAAATAATTTCCCTATATCACTAATTGAAATTATAGCCATCAATAACATTAATAATACGAATCCAATCATATTAATTGTATTTTCAATTTTTATTGGAATTGCTTTTTTTCTTATTTTTTCAATTATTAAGAATAATACTCTTCCTCCATCAAATGCTGGGAATGGCATTAAATTTATAAAACCTACATTGATACCTAAAAACGCTACTAAAGATAGTATTGATTCGAATCCTGAATCTACACTGGATTCTACAACACTGTATATTCCAATAGGACCCGCTAGATTATCCATACCTAGTTTTCCAACAATTAACCTACTAATTACTTTAAACATCGAAACAATAGAATTTTTAAATTCTATAAAAGGATAAGTAATAACATCTATAAAACCTCTTTTATCCTTTTGTATTATTTCAAATCCGAATACATAACTTTCCTTTTCTGATTCAGTATTTTTTGTTGGAATAATGAATACTGTTTTAAGTTCCCCTTCATTATTTTCGACTATAAAATTTATTCCATCTTTAATATATTCATTGTCAATTAAAACCATATATAAATCATCTAAAGACTTAGTTTTATACTTACCAACTTCCAATATCTTATCCCCTTCTTTAAGTTCAGAACTATAAGCATTATATCCTTCTATTAATTTACCAACATATGGACTAGGATCTTTCGCACCATATATAATTGCAATTAAAAACAATACTAAAATAGATAAAATAAAATTAAATGAAGCACCCGCAATCATAATTAATAATCTTTCAGTGAATGTTTTACTTTGTATCTTTTTAGACTTAGGTATTTTCTTATCATCATCTATTTCTTCCCCGGCTATACTAACATATCCACCAATAGGAAGAGCCTTAATAAAATATTCAGTTTCATCATTTTTTCTCTTAAATTTGTGAATTGTAGGTCCCATTCCAATAGAAAAAGCATAAACATGAACTCCAGCCCTCTTAGCAAATATAAAATGCCCCAATTCATGAACAAATACTATAATACCCAATATAAAAACAAAAATTAATACATTTAATATCCACATAACGCCTCCTATATAATTGATATGAAAAATATATATCCAATTAAAACAAAAATCAAACTATCAAATCTATCTAATATGCCACCATGACCAAATATTATATTGGAATAATCTTTTACATTATAAAATCTCTTTATAGAACTAAAAATCAAATCTCCTAATTGACTAATTAACGAAAGAAACATTGTAATAGAAATTAGCGCAAATAAATTAACCGAATCATTTATAGTAATATAATATATTGTAGACGCTATTAAAGTTCCACATAATACACCCACGACTAAACCCACAATACTTTTCTTAGGTGATATTTTTGGACACAATTTTTTTCTTCCAGATAACATACCAGAAATTAACGCATAAGAATCCGTCATTGTAGATATTGATAATATGTAAATAAATGTTTTAATATCATATTCTCTGATAAATATTAATAAATTAAATACAAACCCTATCATTAAAACAATACCTAGTATAAATAAGGCATCAATAATATTATATTTATCAAAATCATTGTATATTATTAAAGGTATTAAGAAGAAAATTATCATAATAGCAATTATTCTATAATCTAAAAACAAAGAATAATTATCAACATTAAATTTACTTAATATTAAAAATAGTGTACTTATATAAGATAAAAATTTAACAAAAGATGGTGTTTTTCTTTTTAATTCTTTTAAACCTAATAATTCTTTTAATGCAAGCAATCCCAATATAGAAACTGCTAATTTAAAAACATTTCTTCCATATATAATTACTGGTACAAATACTATTATCATTATTATTATTCCAATAATTCTTTTTTTCATACTCTCACCATATTAATTATATATTAGTTGTCTATTTATATCAAGTTATTTAATGCTTATACCCCTATATAAAGTTTTATCTTTTAATGCTTTTGCAT
>CAZSTI010000020.1:0-12729 GCA_964609995.1 uncultured Muribaculaceae bacterium | reverse complement strand
TAGGATGGTGATTAAATGATTGGTAAGAGCATTTCTGCAATACTTATTATACTAGTTATAGTATTGGGAGTTATTTGGTTTGTTGATTATGATAGAGTAAATAAGGGTTTTGATCCAAAGTTTTGTTTAAAAGAGGAAGAGTATTTATATGATGATGGAGAAATTAAGGCATGTAGAGGAATAGGATACAATGTTTTCAATTATAATAGAGAAAGTAATAGAAAAATAGTGTTCGCACCTTTTTGGATTGAAATGGAAAAATAGAAAGATACTTAAGTATCTTTTTTTATGATATAATTTAATGGGTGATTTTTATGAAAACTATATTAGTAACTGGTTCAAGTAGGGGTATAGGAAAAGCAACTATAATAGAATATGCTAAGAATGGATATAATGTAATAATTAATTATAATAAATGTAAAAAAGAAGCATTAGATTTAGAAAAATTTGTTATAGATAAATATAAAGTTGAAACAATGGTAATAAAATGTGATGTTTCTAATGAAAAAGAAGTAATTGAAATGATAAAACAATGCATAAATAAATTTAATACAATAGATGTATTAGTAAATAATGCGGGTATTTCAATTGATAACGATATAAGTTTAAAAGATTCTGATGAGTTTAAGAAAGTAATAGATGTAAATTTGTTGGGTTCTTTTCTGGTTACAAAATATGTATCTAAGCATATGTTAAATGAAAAAGAGGGAAACATAATCTTTGTTAGTTCAACAAATGGGATAGATACTGAATATGATTATAGTATAGATTATGATGCTTCTAAAGCGGGAATGATATCATTAATGCGAAATTTTTCTAAAATGTTATCACCATATATTAGGGTTAATGCCATTGCACCAGGGTGGGTAAATACAGATATGAACAAGTATTTAGATAATAAAACAATAGATGATGAACAACAAAAGATATTGTTAAATAGGTTTGCAATGCCTGAAGAAATTGCAAAAGTAATATATTTTCTGTCATCTAGTGATGCTAGTTATGTTAATAATGCAGTAATAAGAGTTGATGGAGGAATGGTATAATGAAGGATATTTTCAAAGAACTAGATGATATATGTTTTTTCAATAGTAAAAAAGTATTAAATGCTTTTCATAATAATAAAGTATCTGAGACGCATTTTTTTGGAACAACAGGCTATGGATATAATGACGTAGGCAGAGATACAATAGAAAAAATATATTCAGAAATATTTAAATCGGAAGATAGTTTAGTTAGAAGTCAATTTATATCGGGCACTCATGCTCTTACTACAACTTTATTCGGTATATTAAGACCGGGAGATACTTTATTAAGTATTACTGGTAAACCTTATGATACTTTAGATGAAGTAATCGGTATTAGAGAAAACAAAAGTTCATTAAAATCATTTAATATTAGTTATAAGCAAATAGAACTAATTGAGAATGATTTTGATTATGATAAGATTGAAAAAGAACTAAAAGATAATACTATAAAAATGATAGAAATACAAAGATCCAGAGGATATTCAACTAGAAAGAGTATATCTATTAATCAAATAGAAAAAATTTGTAAATTTATAAAAAACATTTCAAAAGAAACAATAATTATGGTTGATAATTGTTATTGTGAATTTGTTACAAAAAAAGAACCAATTGAAGTTGGTGCTGATATTGCAGTTGGTTCATTAATTAAAAATTTGGGTGCAGGGATAGCGCCAAATGGAGCATATGTATGCGGAAAGAAACAATTTATTGAATTGGTTGCAGAAAGATTAAATTCTCCGGGTATCGGAAAAGAAGCAGGACCCACTTTGGGTATGAATAAATTATTTTTACAAGGATTATATTTTGCACCAAGTGTTGTTTGTTCTGCATTAAAAACCGTTGTATTAGCAAGTAAATTATTAGAAGATAAAGGTTATGAGGTAGAACCAAAATATGGTGATGAAAGATCTGATATTGTTCAAACTATAACTTTTAAAAATAAGGATAAGTTGATAAAATTTTGTAAAAGTATTCAAAAAAATTCTGCAATTGATTCTTTTGCATCTCCTGAACCCGACGATATGCCTGGATATGATGATAAAATAATTATGGCTTCTGGTTCATATACACAAGGATCATCGATTGAATTAAGTTGTGATGGCCCTATTAGGGAACCCTATATAGCGTTTCTACAAGGTAGTTTAACATATGAATATGGTAAAATAGCGGTTGAAAACGCAATAATAGATTTGGAGGAAAATCAATGAAAAATATAATATATTTTATTAAAGCAATAGTTGTTGGCGCTACTACTTCTGTTCCCGGAGTAAGTGGAGGAACAATGGCAATTATATTAGACATATATGATAAAATGATTCACTCAATAAGTAAGTTTTTTAAAGATAAAAAAAACAATTTTATTTTCTTATTTATTGTTGGAACTGGAATGGTTATAGGCCTATTTGGAGCCGCTCCTTTTGTAGACTTTATGATTGATAATTATAAATTCCCATCATTATATTTCTTTTTGGGTGTTGTTCTTGGTGGTATGCCAGTTTTAATAAACAAGGCTAAGAATGGCAAAAAAAGTAAAACAGATATAATCTTTTTTATAATTGGAGCATTAATAATTGGAGGATTAATATTATTGGAAAGTTCATTCAATGGTTCAATATTTAATTTGTCAAAAGATTTAGGTTTATTAGACTTATTAATTCTATTTATATCTGGAATAATAATCGCAATTGCGCTCATTCTTCCTGGTATAAGTACATCTTTTTTGCTTATAACTTTAGGTTTATATAAACCACTTATTACAGCTGTAAAGGATATTAATATTTCATTTTTGATTCCAATTATAATGGGAGTAATATTTGGAACGCTTGCAACTACAAGTATATTGGAAAAAATGATGAATGAAAAACCTAGACAAGCATATATGTTAATCATTGGATTTGTAGTAATATCAATAGCAAAAGTATTCCCTGGAATACCAATTGGATGGGATATATTATATTCTATTATTTCATTTGTATTTGGGTATTTAGTGATTTTATTTACAATAAAAAAAGTCAATGAAGTGAAGACTAAATAAATATAGAGTCTCACTTTTGACTTTTTTTAATTTAATAATTCATATATATCATTAGAATATTCTAATGGATCTTCTATTTCTAAACCTTCAATTAATTTTGATTGATTATATAAAACTCTAGAAAGCGTTTTTAGTTTTTCTTTATCATTACTATAGAAATCTTTTGCTTTACTAAATAAAGAATGGTCTTTATTTAATTCTAATATTTTATCTGCTTTAATATTGTTATCTGTTGGCATATTTTTTAATACTTTTTCCATTTCAATTGAAATATCTCCATCACTTATTAAACAAGCTGGGAAAGTCTTCAAATTATTTGAAAATATTACATCTTTAACTTTATCCTTTAGTTCTTCTTTAATAAAATCTAAAATATTTTTTTCTTCATCATTTAAATTATCATTTTTATTATTATCGGTTGAAGAAATTGATTTAAATTCTTTATCTTTATATTTATATAGAGCTTTAATTGCAAATTCATCCACTTCATCGATTAAATATAAGATATCATAATCTTTATCTTTTTCGCCTTCAATTTGAGGCATTTTATTTATTTTTTCGATGCTGGATCCGGTTATATAATAAATATAATTTTGGTCTTTAATCATTTTGTTTATATATTCATCTAAGGTAATTAATTTATTTTCTTTTGAAGAATAAAACATTAATAAATCTTGAAGCATATCTTTATTCATTCCCCAATCCGAATATACTCCAAATTTGATAATTTTTCCAAATTTTTCATAGAATTGAACATACTTTTCTCTATCATCTTTTAGCATATCTAACAATTCTTTTTGTATTTTTTCTTTTATTTTTTTTGCAATAAATTGTAACTGTTTATCGTGTTGTATAACTTCTCTTGACAAATTTAATGATACATCTGGAGAATCAACAACACCTTTAATGAATCCGAAATAATCCGGTAATAATTCCTTTGATTTTTCAGTAATTAGAACATTATTTGAATACAATTCTAAACCTTTTTCAAATTCTTTTGTATAATAATCAAAAGGAACTTCTCCTGGAATATATAATATTGCATTAAAGTTTATTAATCCTTCAACATTATAATGGATTACTTTAATTGGTTTTTCATATCCAAATTTTTGTTCATAATAGAAATTTTCATAATCTTCATCTTTCAAATCTTTTTTGTTTTTTTGCCAAATTGAAATCATTGTATTTAATGTTTCTTCTTCTTCGTAATCCTCATACTCATCTTTTTTATTATCCTTCAATCTCGATTTTTTTACCTTCATAACTATAGGGTATCTAATGAAATTTGAATATTTTTTTATTAAGTTTCTAATTGTACTTTCTTCAAGAAAATCGCTATAAATATCATCTTCTGTGTCTTCTTTTAATTCTAATATTATATCGGTTCCTATTTCTTCCTTAGTCGTTTCTTTTATTGAATATCCATCAATTCCTTCTGACTCCCAAGTGAAAGCATCATTATCTTTTTTTGTAATTACCGTTACTTTTTTAGAAACCATAAAAGATGAATAAAAACCTACTCCAAAGTGACCTATAATATCTTTGCCTGATTTATTGTTTTGCTTAAATTCCTCAGTTCCGCTCTTGGCAATTACTCCTAAGTTGTTTTCTAATTCTTCTTTACTCATACCAATTCCAGAATCTTTTATTGTTAAAGTTCTGTTCTTTTCATCAATAATTATTCTAATCATCAAATTCTTTTTATCAAAATCTTTGTTTTTTGAAGTTAGCATGTAGAATTGTCTTTTATCTAATGCATCACTTGCATTTGAAATGAGTTCTCTTAGAAATATTTCCTTATGAGTGTAGATTGAATTAATTACAATATCCAGTAATTTTTTGGATTCAGCTTTAAATTGTTTTTTTGACATTTATACCTCCTATATGGCACTCTCGTCGTTTGAGTGCTAATAACATTATATAACTATATTTTATAAAATTCAAGTATATTTTTTTAGCACTCCATATTGACAAGTGCTAAAAAATGTGATAGTATTTAATCGGAGGTGGAAATATGAATTTAATTCCAAGAGATTCAGTATTTGATTTGTTTATGGATGATTTGTTTGAAAAAAAATGGACTGCAAACATGATGAAAGCTGATATTGTTGAAGAAAAGGAGAATTATATAATTGAAATGGATATTCCCGGCTTCAAAAAAGAAGAAATAAATATTGATTATAATGAAGGATATTTAACAGTAACAGCAAAAAAAGATATTTCCAAAAATGAAGACAAAAAAAATTACATCAAAAGAGAAAGAGCTTATGGGGAATGTTCTAGAAGTTTCTATTTAGGAAATGTAAACGAAGAAGATATAAATGCTAAATTTGAAGATGGAATATTAAGAATAAATTGTCCAAAAGAAGAAAAACAAATAAAGACCAAACAAATAAATATTGAATAATAAAAAAGACAAGGTATGCCTTGTCTTTTATTATTGAAAAATACATTATTAAATGATATAATCTTAATAACTGGGGCTATAGCCAAGTGGTAAGGCAAGGGTCTGCAACACCCTCAGCGCCGGTTCAAATCCGGCTAGCCCCTCCAATTAATTAATTGAAATTCCTAAGCAAGGGAATTTTTTTTTATGTAATTAAATAATTGCGTATTGTTTAAAAGAATTGTATTTAATTATAATATTTGTTATTAAATAACATATTATAAATTTCGATTGTAGTATATATTTAAATATAATTATATTTAATATGATATACTATTATAGGTGGTTATATGATAGATATTATTAAAGAAACATTACTTGATTCGTTAAAGTTATTACCATTTTTAATATTGGTATTTTTGTTTATGGAATATATTGAACATAAATATAGTTCTAAAACCAAAGAAATAGTAAAAAAATCTGGAAAATATGGGCCAATACTTGGTGGCTTGTTAGGAGCTTTCCCACAATGTGGCTTTTCAGTTGCTATGACAAATTTATATGCAACAAGAATCGTTACTATGGGAACTTTAATAGCTATATATCTTTCTACTACTGATGAAATGATTCCAATTTTAATTTCAAAAGGTGTTGAAGGTTCTCTTATAATTAAGCTAGTATTTATTCAAGTAGTAGTTGCAATTATATTTGGATTATTAATTGACTTTGTTTTAAAAAAAAGAAATACAGATACAGATATAAAAGACTTTTGCGAACTTGAACATTGTGATTGTGAACATAAAGGAGTAATAATATCTGGACTAAAACACGCTTTTAATATATTTATATATATTTTTGTTGTATCCTTATTCATAAATATTCTTATGCATTATGGTGGGGAAGAGTTGTTATCAAATATATTTATGAAAGATAGCATATTTTCTTCTTTTGTAGCGGGTTTAATTGGGCTAATTCCAAATTGTGTTTCTAGTGTAATGTTAACAGAATTATATCTGAATGAAATTATCAGTTTTGGATCTGTAATAGCGGGTTTGTTAACTGCTAGTGGAGTATCTTTTTTGGTTTTATTTAGAGTAAACAAAAACAATAAAGAAAATATCAGTATTGTTTTAATTACATTATTAATTGGTATTTTAGTTGGAAATTTAATAGATATATTTATTTAATGCTTTTAATTTTGATTTTAAATAAGCTTCTTCACTAATTGAAGGATCTTTTTTATTTTTCCAAATTATTTCTTCTTGAATTGAAAACGGAATTATATTTGTGTCTACTCCCGCTATAAAACCACAATTTCTACATAATGTTAAAAACACATAATCTGTTTCTCTTTCTTGAGAAAAAATTTCTTTTGTTTCTAAAGTAATACTTTTATTACAAGGTCTTGAATTATATGGCCTATCTATTTCGTGTATGCCATTATAATTACATTTGATTGTCTTATCATAGGGAATTTCATCATGAATGGTAAAATATATATCCTTTTTCTCATCTTCGGTGAACTTTAGCTTATAAGTTTCATTTATTAATGGATTGTTTTTTATTCCTACATCAAAGCTTTCTCTATTTGGAGTTAAATCTTTTCCTTCAATATAATATCTGAAATTTACTTTGTTAAAAGATTTATCAATATTATCTAAATAATATCCTCCTCTCCATATGTTGGAATCATTTGAGTATTTAGATATTCTAATATACTCATCAATTATTGATAATTTTTTCATTTTATTATCCACTTCATTTTGTTGTTTAGAAATGTATTCATAAATCTTTGATAATGTATTAAAAACATCGAATATCAATTTATCAGAATGTGTTTTATTATATTTGTCTCTTAATATTAGTCCGTTATTAGATTTAATCTTATTTAGATCGTTATTTATTATGTTTTCAAAATAATTATATCCTTCTGTATCCTCCATATTACTATCTTCAAATAATAGACTTTCATACATATATAATGAATATGTATCTATTAAGTTTATTTCATTTTTGTTATATTCATCAAGTGATGAAACTCTGCTAGACAAGTATTTGTAAATATTTTTTTCTTCTTCTGTTTCTTCCCTCATGAAATAGCCAAATATAAATTCAGATGTTTTCGATAAATATATATATCTATTAATCATCTCATTTTTATAGTTCATTAATAACCTCCACCCTAATATAATAATTATAACATATTATTAATTTACATTTCTCAATATAAAGGGTTTTGATACTATACTTAATAGTGTATAATTATAATAGGTGATTGTAGTGAATAATTTATGGCATTCAATAAATAGTGAAGATGTAATTGAAAAATTAAATAGCTCATTAGATGGAATATCTAGTGAAAATGCAGCAAATAGAGTTAAAATATACGGTAAAAATGTTTTGCCACACGCTAAAAAGGATACTTTATTAAAAGTGTTTTTAAGACAATTTATAAATCCAATAATATATATGTTAATATTGGCAATTATTTTATCAGTGTTAGTGGGAGAATATATAGATGCTTTGTTTATTGGAATAGTAATATTGCTTGATGCTTCTTTGGGTACTTTTCAAGAATGGAAATCAGAAAAAAATGCTGAAGCCCTTCAAAAATTGATTAAGGTAGAGACAAAGGTATTAAGAGATAATAAAGAAATTGTATTAAATTCAGAGGATATAATTGTGGGAGATATAATTATTCTTGAATCAGGAGACAAAGTTCCTGCAGATTCAAGAATTATTTCATCATCTAATTTACTTGTAAATGAGGCTATACTTACTGGAGAATCATTGCCTTCTGAAAAACATAGTAATTTGTTAAGCGAAGGATCAAATATTTTAGAAAGAAAAAATATGCTTTATGCCGGAACAGATGTTGTAAGAGGTAGATGTAAAGCAATAGTTGTTTCAATTGGAATAGAAACCGAAATAGGAGGTATTGCAAATAAAGTTTTATTGACAGATGACACGGAGTCACCTCTAAGTATTAGAATGGAAAAATTTACAAAACAGATTGGTATTTTTACAGCTATAGTTGCACTTGTTATAGCAATTATATTGTATTTTGAAGGTTATATTTTAAGAGAAATATTTTTTTCTGTTGTGGCTTTATCTGTATCCGCAATTCCGGAAGGATTGCCATTAGTAATAACGATGGTACTTTCTATAGCAGCTAATAAAATGGCAAAGAAAAATGTATTAGTGAAAAAATTAAAGTCTGTTGAAAGTTTGGGAAGTTGTACAGTTATTGCGAGTGACAAAACTGGAACATTAACTTTAAATGAACAAACTGCAAAAAAAATTGTTTTTCCAAATAATAAAACTTTTGATGTTACAGGTATTGGTTATAATGATGAAGGAACAATTTTATTTGAAGAAAAAGAGGTTCAAAGCGAGGAAGTAAATGAAATTGTAAGGTTAACCGTTTTAAATAATGAAGCTTATTTAAAGAAGGAAATTAATATATGGGATTATTTTGGTGATTCAATTGATGTTGCATTTTTATCATTAGGTAAAAAATTATATATAAATAAAGAGGATTTAAACGTTGAAGTAGTTGATTCTATTCCTTACGAGTCGTATTTAAAATACTCTGCAGTATTTTATAAAGAAAATAATGATACATATTGTACCGTAAAGGGTTCTCCAGAAAAAATAATGGAGTTTTGTGATACTTATGTTTATGATAATGAGATAATATCTATTGATAAAGAATTAATAAAAAAACAAAATGAAAATCTTGCGAAAAATGGATATAGAGTAATTGCAATTGCTAAAGGAAAAGTTGATAATAATCTATCAAAATATAGACAAGAAGATATAAAAGAATTATCTTTATTAGGATTAATTGGTTTTATAGATCCTGTAAGAGAAGAAACTGTGTTTTCGGTTAAAGAATGCAATGATGCATATATTAAAACTGTAATGATTACTGGAGACCATCCTTTAACAGCTTTTCATATAGCAAAAGAGTTAAATATAATAATTGATTATAATGATGTTGCAACGGGTAATCAAATAGATGAAATGTTAAAAAATGGTTATAATGAATTTGATTCCTTTGTAAAAAGTAAAAAAGTATTTGCTAGAGTAAACCCCAATCAAAAGTATGAAATAATAGAATCATATAAAAGGCAGGGAGAATTTGTTGCGGTAACTGGAGATGGTGTAAACGATGCCTTAGCTTTAAAAAGTGCAAATATAGGTATTGCTATGGGAAGTGGCACCGATATAGCTAAAGAAACTAGTTCTATGATAATTGCAGATGATAATTTTGCGTCGATTGTAACCGGAATTAGAGAAGGAAGAAATGCATATGATAATGTTAGAAAAGTAATTTATATGCTTCTATCTTGTGGAGTATCTGAAGTATTGTTCTTTATATTATCGATATCTTTTGGTTTACCAATACCTTTAATAGCAATTCAATTATTGTGGCTTAATTTAGTTACTGATGGTATTCAGGATATTGCATTGGCTTTTGAAAAAGGCGAACCAGATTCAATGAAAAAAAGGCCTAGAAAACCAAAGGAAAATATATTTAATGGGTTATTAATTAAAGAATTATTGATAGCGGGAATTTTCACTGGTACTATTGTATTTATTTTATTTAAGCATTTAATAGATTCTGGAATGGAATTAACATTGGCTAGAAGTTATGTAATGTTATTGATGGTATTTATTCAAAATATTCATGTATTTAATTGTAGAAGTGAATCAAGATCAGCATTTAAGATACCTTTAAAAGATAATAAATTTATAGTATATAGTATATTGGGTGTCTTAACATTACAATTTATAGTTACTTACAATTCATTTTTAAGTAGTATATTAAAATTAAAACCCATTCCTTTAAATCATATAATTTCTATATTTTTATTGGCTATTCCAATATTATTACTTATGGAATTGTTTAAATATTACAACAATAAAACTCAAAATAATCAATAAAATGTGATATACTTTTATTGATTAGTGAGGTTTATTATGAAAGTATTGCTTCATATTTGTTGCGCTCCTTGTAGTATAGAGTGTATTAATAACTTAAGAAAAGAAAATATAGAAGTTATTGGTTTTTGGTTTAATCCGAATATTCATCCTTTTACTGAATATAAAGCAAGATTAAAAGGCTTAAAAGAATATTCAAAAGAAATTAATTTAGATGTAATATATAAAGATGATTACGGATTAAAGAAGTTTATAACTAATGTTATTCGTGATTTAGATAGTAGATGCGATTATTGTTATAGGGTTAGATTAGAAGAAACAGCTAAATATGCAAAAGAAAATGGTTTTGATGCATTTACAACAACACTATTAATAAGCCCTTATCAAAAACATGAAATAATTAAAAATATAGGTTATGATTTAGAAAAGAAATATGGTATAAAATTTCTTTATAGAGATTTTAGAGAATATTTTAGAGAAGGACAAAAAAAAGCAAAAGAATCCGAAATATATATGCAAAAATATTGTGGTTGTATATTTAGTGAAGAAGAAAGATATTTGGGTGTAAAATGAAATTAAAAAATACTTATTTTTATACTTTAAGAGAAGATTCGAAAGATGAAGATTCAATAAGTGGTAATCTATTAGTAAGAAGTGGAATGATTAAGAAAAGTTCTTCTGGTGTTTATATGTTTATGCCACTAGGTTACAAAGTATTAATGAATATCGAAAATATAATAAGGGAAGAAATGAATGCTACTGGTGCTTTGGAATTATTGATGCCTTCACTAATTCAAGAAGAAATATATGAGAAAACCGGAAGAAAAGAAATAATTGGAAATAGCATGTTTTCTTTAAAGGATAGATATAATAGGGGATATGCTTTAGGCCCCACACATGAAGAGTTATTTACTATAGCTGCATCTATGAAAATAAAATCATATAAAGATATGCCTTTTAATATATATCAATTTGGTAATAAATTTAGAGATGAAGCAAGGCCAAGATTTGGTTTGATTAGAGTAAGAGAATTTATAATGAAAGATGCTTATTCATTTGATAAAGATATTGAAGGATTAGACATATCATATAATAAAATGTTTGAAGCTTATAAAAAATCTTTTGAAAAAATGAATTTAAATTATAAAATTGTAACTGCGGATACTGGGATTATGGGTGGTTTATTATCAGAAGAATTTCAAGCAATTACTGATATGGGAGAAGATACCATTGTTCTATGCGATAGCTGCAATTATGCTTCAAATATTGAAGTATCAAATTGTGTTAATAATTCTATAATTTCTAATGAAGAAGAATTAGAAAAAGAATTGATTGAAACCAAAGGTGCTAAAACTATAGAAGAAGTTTCTAGATTTTTAAATGAATCTAAAGATAAATTTGTAAAAACCTTAATATATTTAATAGATGATAAATATTACGCATTATTACTTAAAGGTGATGATGAATTAAATGAAGTAAAAATTCAAAAATTATTAAATGTAAAATCTATAGAATTAGCAAGTTTTGATAAGGTTGAAGAAATAACAAATGCTAAGGTAGGATATGCTGGCCCAATTGGATTAAACATTGAAATAATTATTGATAATGAAGTTTTGAATATGAAAAACTTTATTGTGGGTGCAAATAAAACTGATTATCATTATAAAAATGTTAATTTAATAGATTTTAAATATATCAATGCCGATATTAGAAATATAAAAGAAGGAGATAAATGTCCATCTTGTAATGGAAAAATATATTTTAAAAAAGGAATAGAAATAGGAAATACTTTTAAGCTAGGAACAAAATATTCGGAATCAATGAAGTTATTATACTTAGATGAGTCTAATAACTTAAAACCAGTTATTATGGGTTCTTATGGAATCGGTCTTGGAAGATGTATGGGTGCAATTGTGGAACAAAATCACGATGAAAAAGGAATAAAATGGCCCTACAGTGTTGCGCCATTTAAAGTATGC
Organism: uncultured Muribaculaceae bacterium; assembly: GCA_964609995.1. GTDB lineage: Bacteria > Bacillota_I > Bacilli_A > RF39 > UBA660 > JAAYGD01. The sequence goes on along the minus strand of CAZSTI010000020.1, from coordinate 354 downwards.
ATTGTACCAGCAAATAGTAATGATGAAAATCAAATTAAATTAGCGAATATTATTTATGAAAAACTAAAAGAAAATAAAATAGATGTTTTACTTGATGATAGAGATGAAAGATTAGGTGTAAAACTAAACGATATGGATCTTATTGGTATTCCTTTAAGAATATTGGTTGGTAAAAAATCAATAGATAATATTGTTGAATTTAAGAATAGAAATTCTATTGATATTGAAGAGTTAACAATAGAAAAAGCAATAGAAAAATTGTTGAACTACAAATAAAATTATGTTATTATAAATGTACTGCATTTATAATATGCAGGTGTAGTACAATGGTTCGTATGCGGCCTTGCCAAGGCT
>CAZSTI010000019.1:0-13410 GCA_964609995.1 uncultured Muribaculaceae bacterium | reverse complement strand
TTTTAAATGCTTCTTTATCTGAGTCTTCAACTACATTTAATATTCTTGGTATTGCAATTATCAATATTATTGCTAATACTACTATTACCGCTAATAGTTCTACTAAAGTAAATCCTCTATCTTTAATTCTTTTTATCATAGACACTCCCTTATTATAATATTAGTATATCACAAATTTTTATAAATAAAAAAAATACACAAATGTGTATTTTTATTATTCAGTAGTAGCAGACAATCCTTGATAATCACCTTTTCCTGTAAGAGATACCTTTACATTTAAATCTTCTTTATCTCCTACAACAGTAAATTTACATTGATCAATATAGTCTTCTATTTCAAGATAAGTAGCACAATGCATTTCTAGTCCTTCATTATATTTATTTGTTTCATTTGCTACATCACTAGCTAAATCAATTAATAGTTTTGTCTTAATAGAATAAGCTGCTAATTGTAATGTGCTATTTTTAATATCATTATTATCTTCTTCACTTAATCTATTTTCTAACGTTTCAAGAAATTGTATTTGCTCTTCTTCGCTAAGTTTACTTACTCTTTTTGCAAATTCACTGTTTTCTCCTTCATTAAATTTGCTTTGTAACTCATCATCCTTTAATTCACTAACGTATTTAATAAATTCTGCTCCTGTCATTTGATTTATTTGCTTAGAAGTTACCTTTGAATCAGATAAACTACATCCCGCAAATAATAACACTGATAAACACAACATAAATATTTTTTTCATTTTTATTCTCCTTTAATTATAATTTTATCATATTAATTTATAATTCCAAAATTATTTTTTATTTCTTGGATGAGTATCTAAATAAACTTGTCTTAATTTTTCATTTGATACATGAGTATATATTTGAGTAGTATCTAAAGAGGAATGTCCTAACAACTCTTTTACAGTTAGAATATCACACCCCTCATTTAATAGATGAGTTGCAAAAGTATGCCTTAATACATGAGGAGTTATATTTTTCTTTATAGAAACTGATTTTAATATGTTAGCCAATATTTTTTGAACACCACTAACACTTATCTTTAATCCATTATTAGACACTATTAAAATAGTATGAACCTTATCTTTTAATAAACTCTTTCTATTTACATTTATATATTTAATCAATATATCTTCACAATACTCTCCATATAATACAATTCTTTCTTTGTTACCCTTTCCAATTATTCTAATTGCCTTATTTATTAAATCAATATCATCAATCTTAATATTGCACAATTCTGATACTCTTATACCTGTTCCATATAATAATTCTAATATTAACCTATCCCTCACTCCGATATCCGTATTTAAATCAGGGCTATTTATAATTAAATCTAAATCTTCATAATTAACAAATCTAGGTAATTTCTTTTCTTTTTTTGGTAAAGAAATAAATAAGAAAGGATTTTTATTAATTAATTCATTATCATATAAATATTTATAGAAACTTCTTAATGTACTAATCTTTCTGCTAACAGATGATTTTGAATAATGTTTATTATTATAAAGGCTTGCTAAAAAAGGATTAATGTCTTCATATTTAATTTCTAATATATCTATATTTTTTATATTAATGTATTCATTATATTCTTCTAAATCAATTTTATAATTAATTAAAGTATTTTCACTATACTTTCTCACATTTAACAAATAATTAATAAAATCATTTATATAATTCATATAATCCTTTCTAAAAAATAACCTTACGGTTATCTTCGTTTTACTTCTTTTTCCTTTTTTGAAACATATTCTAATAATCTTAAAGAATCTCCTTCTTGAATCGGACCTTGTCTATAATTTTCTTTTTCTTCATCAGATAAATAAAACCAATCTATCCAAGGTATTTCTCTTCTATAATCTGTTTCAGTTTGTACTGTTTCACTAATCTTTTCTTCGTTTTTTATTTTAGACATAATAACATATATAGCAGTATACCATTTGAATCCACTAGAAACCGCATCATATAATTTCATACCATAAAAATCACTATCTTCTTGTAATTTAGAATGTCTATAAGCTTTTGCAATCTTTGACAAACCCTCAGTTTCCCAAAATAAATTTGATATTCTTTTTCTAAAGCTTTCACTACCAACCAATTCTTCATATCTTTTTTTAGTTTTATTCTCATCAAATATATCTTTATCTTTCCAAAATAGAAGTGGCATTAAATCACTTGTTTCTCCATTAGTCATAACATAATTAGGGTTATTTTTTATTAAATTTTTAGCTTCTTCTTTATTTGGATAATATACTATTTTGGCAGTATATTTACTTTTTTCTTCATATAAATCCTTATGTTTTTCTTTGATTGACTCACTAATAGATTTAGATAAAGCTTCTTCGTTTTCATATTTTGTTGTGTGATCATAAATGTTTTTTAATGAATAATAAGGATATTCAATAATTGGTTTTCCATCTTTATATACTCTAACTCCATAAGTCTCTTGTATATCTTTTCCTACCATAAAACCCTCCTATTTATCTTCTTCCAGTTTAACTAAAACCTCTCTTGGTTTTGAACCGCTTTGAACAGGTCCTATTATACCTCTTTCTTCTAACAAGTCAATTATTCTTGCTGCTCTGTTATAACCAAGTTTAAACCTTCTTTGTAATAAAGAAGCACTAGCTTTTTGAGTTTTAACTACAAATTCAACTATTTCATCATATAAAGGATCTTCATATTCATCATCGTCATCATGAACTCTTGTTGCATCTTCATTTTCTAAAGAAAATCTTTCATCATATTTACTCTTTTGTTGTTTTACAGTGTGATCCACTACTCTTTGAATTTCATCATCAGATACATAGGCTCCTTGAATTCTTACTGGTGCTGATTCTCCTGTAGGCAAAAACAACATATCTCCTCTACCTAATAATTTTTCTGCTCCAGTCATATCTAGTATTGTCCTAGAATCAATGCTTGATGATACAGAGAATGATATTCTTGAAGGTAAATTAGCTTTTATTAGACCTGTAATAACATCTGTAGAAGGTCTTTGAGTCGCTACTATTAAGTGAATTCCTGCTGCTCTAGCAAGTTGAGTAACTCTTAATATTGAATCTTCAACTTCCTTGGCTGCAATCAACATTAAATCCGCTAATTCATCAATTATTACAACTATATAAGGAATCCTTTCACCTTGTTTAATTTTATTATCAATCAATCTATTATAATCTTCAATATTCTTTGTATTAGTTTCACTAAACAAATTATATCTTCTATCCATTTCTGCTACCATTCTTTGTAAGGCAACTGAAGCTTTTTTAGGATCGGTTATTACAGGCATCAATAAATGAGGTGCTCCATTATACATACCCATTTCTACTTTTTTAGGATCCACCAAAACTAATTTTACTTCACTAGGTTTAGTTCTCATAAGAATAGATACTATAATTGAATTAATACAAGATGATTTACCACTTCCTGTTGCTCCCGCTACTAATAAGTGAGGAGTCTTATTTATTTCCATAAACATAGTTCTACCCATTATGTTTTTTCCTAACGGAACACACAGTTTACTATTTGCTACAATCTTAGGAAGCTCTGACAATACTTCTTTTAAAGAAACTATTGTATTTTCAATATTAGGTATTTCAATACCAATTGTAGTTTTTCCTGGAATAGGCGCTTGAATTCTTACTTCTTTAGCCGCTAAAGCTAAAGATATTTCTCTATTCACTCCAAGTACTCTACTTAATTTAGTACCAGATTTCAATTCCATTTCATATTGAGTTACAGATGGACCAACATTTACTTCTACTACTTTAGCATCTATGTCAAAATCTTTTAATACTCTTTCTAATTTTTCTACATTTTGTACAATCGCTGCTTTATTATTATTCTTTGTGTTCTTTTTGTGTGTATTCAATAATTCTATACTAGGCAATATATAACTACCATCATCTATTACTTCAAAACTTTTTTCTTTATCATCTTCTTTTTCTTCTGTTTCTTCTTTATCGTCTAATTCATCCAAAGTACTAATGATTTTCTTGTTTGAATCATCTTCTTCAATTAAAACTTTTTCTTTAATATTTTTATTTTGTTTAGACGTTTTAATTTTTTCAATTAGTTTCTTTATTAAATCGATTACGGATACATCAAATAAGAATACTAGTCCCAAAATAATAAATACAACAGATACTATCTTTGTACCTATAACTGAAAATAATTTTATAAATAACCACAATGAAGAAGCACCTATAATACCTCCTCCATTAGAGTTATTTGTTCCTTTTAAAGAAGACATCATCTGATCAAATACCATTTTAAAAGTTTGAGAAACATCTACTCCAAGTTCCTCAACAAAATTATTATGAATCAAAATTAATAAAGAAAATATAATCATTGTAAGCCCTATAGTTCTAATAGTAAGTCCATATTTTTTATTTGCAAAAATCATATATATTCCTAGTATAATCATTAAAACCAATCCAATAAACCATAATTGACCCATAAAGAATACACCAATAGACATAATAAATTTCCCTACTATTCCCAATCTACCTAATCCAATTATGGATAACAAAGACATTATAATACCCACTAACTGAATATTATGTTTCTTTTTATATTCTCTTTTTTTAGCCATATGCTTACCTCACAATGTAATTATAACAAAATATATAAAAAAAAGGAACATTATTGAATATGTTCCCCATATAGACTCCATGTTCTAGATTCTATTATTTTTACATTAATAATTTTACCTATTAAGTTTAAATCTCCCTTTAGATTTACTAATTTACCAGTTTCAGTATAGCCCATTAACATTCCTTTTTTATTGCTTTCGGACTCTATCAACACTTTATAAATATTACCTACAGTTTTATCCATTTTCTCTCTAGCATATTTATTTACTGCTTCATTTAATTTATATAATCTGTTTTCCTTTTCTTCAATACTAATATCATCATTTAATCTAGATGATGCTGTGCCCGATCTTGGTGAATAAATGAATGTATATGCAGAATCAAACTTGCATTCATTTACTAAAGTTAATGTTTCATTAAAATCTTCTAAAGTTTCACTTGGAAAACCCACAATAATATCAGTAGTAATAGAGCAATTTGGAATATTATTTTTTAATTTATTAAACAATTCCAAATATGATTCTTTTGTATATCTTCTACCCATTAATTTTAATATTCTATTTGAACCACTTTGAACAGGAAGATGAATATAAGGAAGTATATTTTTATTGTTTTTTATTTCCTCAATCATATCATCTGTAAAATCCCAAGGATGACTAGTAACAAACTTTATTCTTTCAATTTTTGTTTTACTTATGTCACTTAATAAATTAGACATATTATAATTATTATATTTATCTTTTCCATAAGCATTAACATTTTGTCCTAATAAAGTAACTTCTTTATATCCATCTTTTACTAGTTCTTCCACTTCATTAATTATATCTTCTTTGTCTCTGCTTCTTTCCTTACCTCTTGTAAAAGGCACAATACAATAAGTACAAAATTTATCACACCCATATACAATATTAACCCACGCTTTATAATTGTTTTCTCTATGAATTGGAATTCCTTCTACTATATCTCCTTCTTTACTCCATACATCTATTTCTTGTCTATTATTATTAATAGAATTAAATAATATTTCTGGCAATTTATGAATATTATGAGTTCCAAACACAAAATTAATCCATTTATATTTTTCTTTAATTTTATTTACTACTATTTCCTCTTGAGACATACATCCACATATACCTACAATAACATCTTCCTTAGTTTCTTTTAAATGTTTTATTCTTCCTAACATACCAAAAACCTTATTATGAACATTTTCTCTTATTGCACATGTATTTAATATTATAAAATCAGCTTCTTCATATTTGTCAATTTTAGAGTATCCAATAGATTCTAACATAGCACATATATTTTCAGAATCCCTTTCATTCATTTGACAACCATAAGTTTTAATATAATATGTTTTATTTTTACCTATAGTTAAATATTTATCATCTATATCATAATTTATTTTTTTGACAATTTCTTTATTTCTAATTTTTGCTTTTTCAATATTAGGTGTATTCATATACCTCCTTTATATAAAAAAACTCTTTTCAGAGTTATTTTAATTATGGCGGAGCAGGAGGGATTTGAACCCTCGCATCAGGTTACCCCGAACTACGTCCTTAGCAGGGACGCCTCTTCAGCCTCTTGAGTACTACTCCATTGACTTCTTATATTTTACATTATATAGAAATTAAAAACAAGTATTTTCATACATAAAAAAAAATAGATATTAACTCTATTTTTTTTATTTTTAATTGTTTTCTAAAAGAACTTTAACATTATCTTTGCTTAAACATCTTCTAGTTGCTGTTTGATCTGTTGAATAAAAAGTATATACTACAGAGCAAGTATTACCACTTGAATTATATACCAAATCATAATATACCCACATCTCTTTTCCACTTTTTGCATTCATTACATCAGGATTACCAAATTTATCAAGAAGATCTTCTTTGTATCTACTATCAGCATTTCCCCATTCATCCCACTCAGTATAACTAATTGTTCCTTTTTTAGTTGGTTCCTCTGTTTTGGTTTCTTCTTTAGGTTCTTCCTTATTCTCTGATTGAATAGCTTCTTTTAATTCTAATATTTCTTCTATTGTTTCTGTGCTTTTTTCTATATTGTTTTCTTTTTTCCATGAAGGTAATTCTGCTTCAGTTAAACTTGTTGCTTCTGCTTTTATTTCTCCTTTTTCATCTACTTTTATGCTTATTCCTAATACTTTTTCATCTTGTACAAATGATCTAAATTGATCTATCCCAAATGAAACTGCATTTATTTTTTCTATTGCTTTTGATACATTACCCGGAATATTTGCTAAAGTTAATATACTTGCAGCAGGTTCCGTTACTATTCTTAATTTACCTACCATTTCTGATACTTTGTTTTTATCTCCAAGTGCAATTTGTGCTTCATCTGCAGTTACTTCTAATACTAAATCTGCTCCTCCAACTACTAATGCCGTTTTTGCCAAAACTCCACTTGCCATTACGGCAGAAGCCCCACCAGATAAAACTACTCCTCCAACAAAACCCGCTACTTTACATCCGTTTTTAACTCTAATAGCGTCTTGTTCTAAACTTTCAAAGGTATCTCCTTCTTCTCCCCATACTTCTCTTTGAATTCTATCTTGTGCTTCATTTAAAATAAGTTGTGCTCTTTTAACATCTACATTAAAATGTTTTGCTAATGTTCTTATTGTCTTTCCTGCAGGTGCATTTTCTATTACATATTGCACTTCTTTTGAATCGTATGCATATACTTTTTCAATAAAATCAAATGCTACTTTTTGATTTTCTAATTTTTCAGCATCTTTTTCCAATTTGATTGAATCTTTTTCAAAAGTATTCCACCCTTTTATAATATTAGTCATTTCATTATTCCAAGCTTCATAATCCTTAAATTCTTCAGCATTTACCAAAACATTTTCTGTTACATATCTTAACCTTAAGTATTCTTTTGACAATGATATAGTATTATCATAAACCAATTGATCTAAAGGTTTATTTCCTTTCATAAGAAAAAATATGCCAAGTACCACTATTATGAATCCAATAACGATAAAAATAATATTATTTTTTTTCATTAAGACCTCCTATTGAAATTATATAATTAATTATAATCAATATCAATATTGTTTTTTATGATTTTAATTAAGATATTAAAAAAAAATAGATATTATTCTACTTTTAAATGTCAAATGGTGACCTGTATGGGGTTCGAACCCATGAGTGCCGCCGTGAAAGGGCGGTGTGTTAAGCCACTTCACCAACAGGCCAAAAAAAATGGCGCCTCAACTAGGACTTGAACCTAGGACCCCTTGATTAACAGTCAAGTGCTCTAACCAACTGAGCTATTGAGGCATATTTAATAAATGGTGGGCCTGAATGGACTTGAACCATCGCCCTCACGCTTATCAGGCGTGCGCTCTAACCAGCTGAGCTACAAGCCCATTTAAGCCTTCTTTTTGGGATTGACTATTTTATTTTATATTAATTTATTAAAAAAAGCAACACCAAAATAAAGAATTTTTATTTTTTACGTTTATTTAATTCATTATATATAACATTAATCAAAAAAGGCATGGAATAAACAATAGGCAACACATATCTAAAATAGCTATTTACAGGCCCAACTATACACGCTATAAAAATAGTAAATGTTGGTAATAATAACAATAATAATTCTTTTTTCTTATTTACAATATACATAACAGCCATAATAAATAATAACCAAATATTAAAACCAATATTTACTGTTAATCCAATTATAGGAAGACTTGGATAATAGTTACCTATTCCTCTAAATATTTGTCTTATGGGTTCCAAAGAATTAAAATGATAATCGAAGTTTTTTTCTTGTAATTCTTTATTCATTTTAGTATATAAATACCAATTTGTAGTATTTGGATATATATAACCATACATAGTATTAAATGTAGCATTTAAATATGTTGTTGGGTGTTTTAATAAATATTTATACCAAACACCAAAAAACTTACCTAAATCTTCATTAGTATAATTTTTATTAAATTTGTTTTTAACTGGATCAACAATACTAGGTTTATATCTATCTTTTAAAGTGTCAAACTCTAATATTTTATCAATTACTACTTTGTCTTCTTCAGTTATTTTCTCCGGATGATATTTTGATAATCTAGCTATTTGTTGAAAAGGTATAGATAATACTTCTCTAATTGATGTATTTGGAACATTTAAGTACGGTAATATCACTTTATTTAAAGAATAATAAAAAGTAGTCATTAATAGAAAAGATATTAAAATAGCAAACATTTTTTTCTTTAACAATAATAAAAATGGAAAACTAAGTAATATAGTATAAAATCCATTATTTCTAAATAGAATAATTAAAATAGATATAATGGTTAATATAATAATATCTTTAACATTATTAGATTTTTTTATGAAATCATATATTCTTACAACATATAATAATATTAAAGATGAGAATATTACATCCTTTACTCCAGTTATAGCATAATTCGGAAAAACTGGTATAAAGGCTATAGCAAGAAGAGAAAAATAAATAATCTTTTTATTAAAATTGTTTTTATACATATATGATATTGTATATGCAAAAGCACTTATTACAATTGTAACTTGTACTAAAGTATATAAAAATAAACCAAAATTATCATTTCCAATAATATGTCCAAATTTAAATAATCCTCCTAACAATAAAGTATGGATTACTGGATTAAAATTAGTAATATTTGTATAATTTTCTGGCAATACTACACTATCTAAATACCAAGTAGGTATTCCCATTACTTCTTGAATTTGATATCCTCCATCAGGATTTAATATTACTGGATAATATACAATTATATAAGGTAAATAACATATAAATAAAAATATAAATGTTGATTTAAAAGGATGTTTTTTAATATAATTAACTAATTTGTTTTTAGGAAAAATGTCCTTTATTTTATTGTTTAACAATAAATCATAGACATAGTTAAGCATTATATTAAAAAATATTGTATAACCAAACAAACTAACTAAAGCTATAATCCAATTATTAGATAAATATACAAAGCTTTCACTCATTTTAAAACTATTGCCTATAATCATAAATACTGAAAAAATAATAGATAATGATAAAAACCATCCGTTTATTCTAATTTTATCTTGATTTTTATTATAAAAATAAAACAAAGCAATTCCAACTATAGTTGAAACAATTATATTAAAACCAAGATCACTCGATATAGCAAACGAACTTAGTAATGCTAAAATAATTATAAATATATTTTTCTTCATATTACTCCTTGTTTTTAAATATAAATTTCTTTTGAATAAAATAATTTATTATAAATATTATTACATCAACTACTATTTTAATTATAGAAGTATCAATATTAGTTAATTTATATATTAAATATACAGATAAAGTAGATATACCTAGTTGAATTAATACTAAAGCATAATACTTATACATTGTATTTTCTTTATTCTTGTTTCCAAATACCATATCTCTATTTATCAAATAATTTACATAAGAACTTATTGCTCTTGCTAAGAATGCCCCAATGAATATTGAAGTATCACCGATACTATTAATCATTAATAATCTAAATATATAAAATAAAACCTGATCTAATGCAAAACAAAAACCAGCTGAAATAGTATATTTAATAAATATATTATATTTACTTGTTATCTTTTTTATCATTTAAATCCTCTATTTTCTTTTTTAAAATTCCAACTTCTTGAGCTAGAGTATTAATCTTGTTTTTTTGTTTTGATAAATATATAGTGGTAAATAAAGAAATACCAATCAATATTATGAAACCAAAGAAAAATAGCATATTTGATACAACTTCTATACCTAAGTAATTAGATATTTTCAATAACAAATTGTTTGAAAAAGTAACTACTACCATAATTAATAAAAAGAAAAACCATGGTAAAGAATCTCTAACAGATAAACTTTTATTAAATACTGAATATAATAGTATAATTGAAAAGATTAAATATATAAAAATTAAAAAAATAAATAATTCTATAGAAATCATCTTTTACCTCCATGTATTATGCTAGTAATAATAATTGCAAGTGGAACTTTTATTCCAAAATATAAATATTTAAATGAATTGATAGAACTTATACCATGTTTTCTTTCATTCATATTAACTGGTATTTCAGAAATATTATATTTTAATTTTGCCAACATGGTATTTGTTTCCGATTCCGGATAATCATGAGGATAGTTTTCACTAAATAATTTAATAATTTTTTTATTAGCGCATCTAAACCCGCTCGTAGGATCAGTTATTGTTTTACCAGTAACTATCTTTATTAATATTGATAAAAATTTTATAGCTACTCTTCTAGAATTAGTGGATTTAAAACTACTTTCATCATTTATAAATCTTGATCCTATAACTAAATCATTCCCTTTATTTAATTCATCAATCAATAATCCAATATAATTCGAATCATGTTGTGTATCTCCATCAAATTGTATTGCAATATCATAATCATTATTTAAAGCATATTTATAACCAGTTTGAACCGCACAACCAATACCTAAATTAAAAGGTAAATCAATAAAATTTAAATTATTTTCAATACAAACTTGTTTTGTTAAATCCTTAGATCCATCATTAATGACAATATAATCAAGATTGATTCCTTTAATCTTGATTTTCTTAATTTCATTAACAGTATTTAATATATTATATTCCTCATTATAAGCAGGAATAATAATTAATGTTTTCATAAAAAATCTCCTAGGTAAAATAATACCACAACAAATGACTTTATTCAACTAAGGGTTTCTTCATTTTCTTAGTTATTTTATTAAATTTTTTTCTATCAATATAATATAAAATAATTAATATTAAAATCAATAAAATGAGTCTTAATATAATTAAGCCATTTTTATATTTAGCAATTAAAATAATATCTTTGTTAATTACCGAGTTAAAATCAAAAAGAGTATCATCTAAATACCATCCTAAAAAGTATTCTTCATTAATAGTCAATGGTTCTACACTAGTTCCTTCAATAACATCAATTGTTACCTCTTTATCCTTATATATAAAAGTAACTTTATAAACATTTCCCCATATCCCAATTTTTTCTTCTTTAGCTAGTTTTTCTTTTTCTTCTAATAAATCTAAATATTTATAATCTCCATAAACATATTCTATTTTAGCATATCCCTTTTCTATCAATTCTTCTTGAATTAATTTATTATCTACAAATAACCAAACTAATTCCCTATTATATTTATCAGTTTTAGTGCTTTTTTCATCATATTCTATTTCGAGTTTAGTCGCATTTTTTAACAAATTACATGTATATTCACTAGCAGTCTTTCCAAGTATACCTCCATCTTTTGTAGGATGTAAAGTTTCTTTAGTATCTATCGCTAAGAATCTATATTTATAAGAAGCGTCTCCAACTTTTAACCAAGCAGTATCTCCATCTACACATCTATCAAAAGATACTTCTTCTAAAGCATAAACATTAATAAATATAAAAAACATAACTATAAATAATAGTTTTTTCATAAATCACCTAAATAAAGTCATAAATAATTTGGGAATTTCCGACTTAAATATATGTTTTTTATTATTAATTATTACTTCTAATTGATATGCATGTAAACACATTCTTTTTAGTGGATTTATTTTAGAACCATACTTTTTATCTCCCACTATTAAATGATTAATATCTTTCATATGAACCCTTATTTGGTTTTTTCTTCCAGTATATATTTTTATATCTAATAAACTATATTTATCATTACATTTTAATCTTCTATATTCCGTTTTTGCTTTTTTTCCAGTTTTATCAGAATAAACATAATGTTCATCATTTTCATTTAATAAAGATTCTATTATATCTTTTTCTTTTTCTACTTTGCCTTCTACAATTCCAATATATTTTCTAGTTACTATTTTTTCCCAATTTGCTTGCAACAAATTTTTAGTAACTTCATTTTTTGCCAACAATAAAACTCCAGAAGTATCTTTATCTAATCTATGAACTATAAATACCTTATTATTTTTATTAATTCCTTTTAAATAATCCATTACTAATTTATATGCAGTATTTAGATTATCAGACTCACTAGCTATGCTTAACATTCCATAGGGTTTATCTATTACTATAATATCCTTATCTTCATATAAAATCACTAAATCTTTATTTTTATTTTTTGATTCACTAATTTCAATTACATCATCTTTTTTTAATACCTTATTGTATTTAGTTACTATCTTATTATTAACTTTAATATTTCCATATTTTAAATACACTTTTAAATCTTTTCTTGACTTATCAGTATTATTAATTAAATATTCTAACAAATATGACTCTTCATTTACTATTATTTTCATATATACCTCTTTTTAATTATACATTAAAAAAATAAGATTCCTCTTATTTTTTAGTACTTTTCTTTTTATTTAAGAAATATAGTGCTGGACCAACTACTAATACATTTGCTATAGAGTAATATAATGATCTCAATTCATATTGTTCACTATCATCATAATAATACATGGCATTGCATCCGCAATCTTTTACTTCTTCTTGATTACATTGCTTTTTGCATATTTCAGTTTTTTCTTCAATTGAAGGTTCATCAACTAATAAATCAATAGTATTATTAAGAGTAAATACTATTGCTCCTAAAAACCAAACTAATAAAACTCCATTTAAAATCTTTAATATTAGTTCTTTATCTTTACTAAACAAAATCATAGTTCACCTCCTATCATAATAATTATTATATCATAAAAAAAAGATAGTAATACTATCTTATATTTTAAATTGGTGTCCCCTGAGGGCTTCGAACCCACGACCCACAGATTAAGAGTCTGTTGCTCTACC
>CAZSTI010000018.1:0-14175 GCA_964609995.1 uncultured Muribaculaceae bacterium | reverse complement strand
TTCTTGATCATCAAATTGCCCTAACAATAATTCGTTTTTTAAATGTACACTTGCATTAATCATTTCTAATAATTTGTGTTCCTCTATATCCATACAGTCTTTTATTAAATTATTTATGTTTGATAAAGAACTCATTGTTTCTTTAAAATCTTCGCTATCCTTAGAACCTATAGCTTCAAAATAAGCAAGGTCTTCATATAATTCTTTTCTTTTATTTATCAATGCTTCTTCTTTTTTATAGTTTAAATAAGCCAACTCAAATTCATCCATACAACCCTCCATAAACATATATAATATACTATTTTTATATATTTTCAAACTATAATTGATAATTTATTTCTTTTATGATAGAATATCAAATTAATTGAGGTGAAAGTATGAAATATTCATCAAATTTTGATTTTTATTTATTACCATCTAGATCTATTTTTACAGATTTTTTAAGCGAATATAAATATATAGATGATGTTCCATCTTATAATAAAAATGATATTAAACAAATTATAGATATAGCAACTAAAAACAAAATTTTCTCTTCTCCTAATAATTATGCTGATGCTAAAAGCTTAGTTGAAACAATTAAAAACAATAATAATTCTAAAGAACTTGAAGAAATAACTAATAATATTATTAATTCTCATATGGGAGTTCCATTATTAAAAGCATTATATGATTATAATTTTGCCGATTCAAACGGTCAAAAAAAACTCGATACTGATATAGAATCAATAATAAGCTTAAATAACTTAGCACTTTATGGAATGCCAGAAAAACAAGGTGGTTTAAAAAAATTATTAAAAAAAAATAAGAACTAATAATTCTTATTTTTTTGACATAATATTTAATATTTCATCAAAATTATCATCTTTTGCTATTATGTTTTTCCTAATTGCTTTGCATTTATTACATTGATAAACAATTTTAAAAGTATCTTTATATTTTTCTATATCAATAGGAATTAAATGTCCTTTACAATCAGATAATCTATCTCCAGGATTAATATCCAAATGAGTAGAATGTAAACAATATGGGCAATGGTCTCTAGATGAATATACTAAAGGATCTACCTTTTTTTTACAATTATAACAGATAAATTTTTCATCTATTTCATTAAATCTTTTCATTTAATATTACTTTTATGAATGTTTTCTTACCCTTTTGAATTGTGATTTCTTCTTTATTAATTATGTAGTTAGGATCCGATATTTTTTCTTTATCTATTATTAATCCCCCTTGTTCAATTACCCTTCTTGCTTCTGATTTTGATGATACTATATTAATTTTTACCATTAAGTCTAACACATTTATATTAGTATCTTCTAAACGAACTGTTGGCATATTATTAGGATTATTACCACCAAATATTTCTTCAGATAATTTTTTAACAGTTATTGCTTCTTCTTCTCCATGAACTAGCTTTGTTACTTCAAATGCCATTACCTTTTTAGCGTTTATAATATCCTCTTTACACATCCTTTTAACATCAGATACAGGATAATCACTAAAAAAACATAATAATCTTTCAACATCTTCATCATAAGAATTTATAAACATTTGATAAAAATCATATACAGTTGTTTTTTTTCTAGATACCCATAATGTACCACTAGAAGTTTTTCCCATTTTTTCGCCATCTGCTTTTACTAATAATGGACAAGTTAATGCTTCTATTTCTTTGTTTTTTATATTAGATATATTATTCATCTTTCTAAATAATTCGGTACCCGCTACCATGTTAGCCCATTGATCAGATCCTCCAACTTGAAGAACACAATTTTCTGTTTCATTTAAGTATACAAAGTCATATGCTTGCATTAACATATAACCCATTTCTAAAAAAGTTAATCCTCCTTCTTCTAATCTTTTTTTATAACAATCAGTTGATAGCATTTTATTAACATTAAAATGAACTCCCACTTTTCTCATAAAATCAATATAATTATCTTTCATCCATGAAGAATTATCAACTATCTTGGCAGGATTAACACCTTCTATTTCTACAAATTTTTTTACTAGTTCAATCACTTCTTTTTTATTATATTCAACTTGTTCTTTAGACAAGGTTTTTCTTAAATCACTTCTTCCAGATGGATCTCCAATAAGAGCTGTAGCTCCTCCAATTAATACAATTGGATGGTGTCCCATCTTTTGTAGTCTTCTTACTAGTGTTAATGCAAAAAAGTGTCCTATATGCAAACTATCTGCCGTAGGATCTATCCCCAAATAAAAAGTAATTTTCTTGTTATTTAACATATACTTAATGGAATCTTCGTTAGTTGATTGATAAATATAGCCTCTTTCTTTTAATTCTTCAAACATATTTCCTCCTATAAAAAAACACTACAAATCTAAGGACGAATAATCGCGGTACCACCTTAGTTCATAGTATTCTATGCTCTTAATTATTATAACGTAATAAACGTTCAAATTCATAGTATGTAATTTCATTTAAATATTGTCTTAATTCTCACCAATCATTAAGTCTCTTTAATCATTATTTAAAATACTTAGTACTAATCAATATTTGATAAATCAATTCTAACATTATATTATAAGCGTGTCAATAATTATGGTTGTTTAGTCCATGTTCCTGTTTGAAATGGTGCTGTATATGTACCTGCTGCGCTTCCTTTATTTGTAACATATTCCAAGTAAAAAGTTGGAGAAATAGCGTCGATTGTAATATCAACATTCGCAGGTATTGTAACACTTGTTATATTATTGGTGTGAAAAGCTTCAGAAGCAATATTTGTTACACTATTCGGTATGACAACACTTGATAATAAATTACCTGCAAAAGCTCTGTTTTGAATTGATATTACTCCACTTCCAATCGTTACTTCTGTTAGTTGATTATAAGAAAATGCATTATATTCT
The DNA here is from genome assembly GCA_964609995.1 of uncultured Muribaculaceae bacterium. Classification (GTDB taxonomy): domain Bacteria; phylum Bacillota_I; class Bacilli_A; order RF39; family UBA660; genus JAAYGD01. The sequence goes on along the minus strand of CAZSTI010000018.1, from coordinate 11,298 downwards.
ATAAGTGTTACAGTGTTTGGAATCGTTACACTTATTAATTCATTGCTTTGAAAAGAAGCGGGTCCTAAAGTTGTAACGCCACTTGGAATTATTACATTATTCTTTTTTGCGCCACCATAACTAACTATTTTAGTTGTATCTTTGCTTCCGTCCGGGTTTCTTTTATATATAAAAGCTTGATTATCTGGTAATTGGTTGTTATTAAAAGTTGATGGTTCTATATTTGTTACACTACTTGGTATGGTTACATTAGTAAGCATATTGTCTTGAAAAGCCCACCATTCAATACTTTTTACACTGTTTGGTAGTATAACGTTTGTAAGTAAATTATCTTGAAAAGCTCCAAATCCAATTCTTTGTACACTATTTCCTATTGTTACACTTGTTAATTGATTATATGCGAAAGCCATAGGTTCTATTTCTACTATTGTGTCAGGAATTGTTAGTGTTGAAGTGTTCATATTAGCAAAAGCATATTTTCCTATAATTTCGACACTTGAAGGAATACTTTGAGAAACACTAGGTGTTCCAAAAACCAATTTATTCATGTCTTTTGTATAAATACCTCCATTATAAGCAATAAAAGTTGTATTTAACGGGGAAATTGTAATATCTACATTATCAATAAAAGTAAAAGCATTTTTATTGTAATAATCAGATTGTCCAGATGTGTATTGAAAAGTATTTAATCCTGAACCTATATAAATTTTTTTTAAAGGATTACTTCCAAAAGAACCAAAAGAAATTGTTTCAACAGCATCTGGTATTACTAAGCTTTCTAAATTGTTATTTGCAAAAACTAGTTCTTTTATTTTTTTTATTTTGCTTGGAATCGTAATGTTTTCGAGAATATTGCGTCCAAAAGCGCGAACTCCCATATCTGTTATGCTTTCCGGAATGTAAATTCTTTTTAATTGATTATAATAAAAAGCTTGTTCTAATAATACTGTTACACTTTTCGGGATAGAAACACTTAGTAATGAATTATAGGAAAAAGCACCAACGCCTATTGTTCTTACAGGTAATCCATCTAAAATATCAGGTATTATTACATTCTTTGGACATGTATCGTCATAATCTGTTATTGTAACTTGAACTCCATCATCAACTCTTGAAAAGCAATCCTGTGATACTGGTTGTGGAATATTTATTATACATGCAGCATAATTATTGCTTACTGTTATAGTATCTTGACCAATATCTTTTACAGCACAATAATCTTCTTTATATAAAGAAAAAACAACTTCTCCATCTTTACTTATATGAATAATTCCCGAATCTGGCAATACACCATTTATATTTATTGATTCTCCTACAAAAGCATTATTCTCTATTACATATAATTTTCCACTTGATGGAACTTCTATTTCTCCTTTTGCATATGTTTTTTGTAATTGGTTCATAATTGAATTTGATGATACTTTAAATGCAGCTTTTTTAGATTCATCTATTGAATCTAACATTCTTGGCGTTGCTATTGAAAATATTATAGCAAGTAATATTAATACTGCTAGAACTTCAACTAAAGTATATCCCTTGTTACCAGACATAAATCTCCTCCATTACAATAAAATTATATCACTTTTTTTCTGAAAAAAATATGTAATTCTTTAACTAGAGCAAAAACTTATTTACTTCTCCTAACTATCTTTCTCATACAAACCAAGTAATTTCTTATGAATTCCAGGTTCAATCATATCTATAGTATTTAACACTAATTCTAATGCCCTTTTATATTCTCCATTATTAAATAATATTTCTGATTTATTTAACCCTTCTTCTATGTATTGCTTTCCACCTCTATATCTATTTCCATAAATAATAGCGTTTTCAGCCATCATAGAGGTTTTTAATAATTCATTAGTAGTATTATGAAATTTAAATACTAAATCTCTTGCAGTATCTACTCTAGTATTTAATATTTGTATATTTATTGGTTTTTTTGATAATTCTTTTACTATTTCTTTTAATCCTTCATATGCCTCATCTAATTCTACATAATACTTATTTGGTATTATAGGTATATTATATTCTCTTATTTTATATTTAGTACTTTTTAATAATTCTTCAATTTCCTCTAATTGTTCCCTTGCTCTTTTTTCATCTTCTTGCATATTTCCAACTGTTTGCATATATCTATTTACTTTTATTTCAATATTGCTTAGTTTATTCATAATTAATTCCAATTCTTTAACTAATCTAGAATATGGGAAACTTAATGTGTTTTTTGTATCACAAAGTAAATTAAAATCTTTATTAGCTTCTTCCAAATCTAATGATACCTCATTTAAATCTTTAATTTGTTCCTTTGTCAATTCATAATTACATTTAGCATCAGTTACTTTTCCATATAAACAAGATGTACTTTCATTTATTTTGTTAATTTTTGATTTAAAAGATACAATTTGTTCTTCAAAGTTTTTTCTTGCTGTTTTTTCCAATTCTAAGTCATTATATAAAGAATCAAAATATTCTAATATTGTTCTTAATTCTAATAATACGTCTTCTAAATTTAAAACTCTAACTTTTGATTCCGAATCTTTAAGTTTTTTTTCAATTTCTTCAATATTATATTCAATATTTAAATAATCTAATTGATATCCTTCTTTTATCATTTTATTTGATAATAACTTGGCATCTTCTATTCTCTTTGGAATTAAATTTGAAGCCATTAATAATATTGAGGGCACTTCATCTAACACTGTTTGCATATGTTTTATCATTGTATCTAGTGATTTAACAATTGTCTTAACATCTTCATATTCTTGATTTTCCATACATTCTTCAAACAATTGAAATCTTTTCTCAATAGTTTCAATCTGTAATTGAATCGGCTTTACTAAATCCATAAAATCTGATTTAGTATTATCAAATATTTGTATGATTTCTCTAAACTTAAATTTTAAATCAGTTACAATAGCTCTATTCTTATCTTCACTTAAAGTAATTTCTTGAATTTCCTTAAAAATTTTATCTCTTTTTTCTCTAGCTTCATATATTTTAATTTCTGTTTTGCTTTTTTTAATTAAATAATTTTTATAATCTCTTTGATCCATAGAATATTCTGTTTCTAATATTAAATCATTAATTTTAGGTACATCTTCTTTTTTTATTTTTTCTATTCCTTTATTCCAATTAGAACATCTAACCTTAAGTTTTTCATTTCTTATCAAACTTTCAGCTTTAGATAATTCAGTCATTATAGTAGGATCTATTACTATATTTTTTTGTTTATCAAGCGCTAGGATTTCTTTTTTTTGCTTATTTTTGTTTTGTCTTTGAATTAAAAATAATATTATAGATATTACTAAAATAGTAATAATATATATTGTTACTAAAAACAAAATAATGTTATCCATAAATCCTCCTACTATAATGTTATTTTATCATATTTTTACTATTTTTTAAATGTTTCATATTATATTGACTTAATTATTTAATAATATTATAATACTAATGCATTAAACATTTGAGCGGCATAATAATAAAATATTTGATGTGTTTTTTGAAAGTTATAAATAATTACCCGGCTGCGTAATGAAAGTACAATAGAAACACCCCATTTATTGGTATTATATTCAATAGTTTAATAGTAAATATTGAAGGAGGAAAAATGTCAAGATATACAGGACCTGCTTATAAAAGAAGTAGAAGAGTTGGAATTTCAACATTAGAAACTGGTAGAGAGTTACTAAAAAAACCTTATGTACCGGGACAACACGGAAGATCTAGAAGAAGTAAATTATCAAACTATGGAATTCAATTAAAGGAAAAACAAAAAATGAGATTTACTTATGGTTTAGGAGAAAGACAATTACAAAGAGTATATGTTTCAGCATCTAAGATGAAAGGTATCCATGGTGAGAATATGTTTAGAATACTTGAAAGTAGACTAGACAATATAGTATTCCGTATGGGTATGGCAAACACAAGAAATGGCGCTAGACAACTAGTAAATCATGGTCACATACTTGTAAATGGTAAAAAGGTTGATATTCCATCATATCAAGTATCACCTGGCGATAAAATATCTGTAAAAGAAAATTCTAAAACTCAAAAATCAATAAAAGAAGCATTAGACAGAGTTGTAAAAACAATTGATTATATTTCTTTTGATAAAGAAAAATTAGAAGGTTCATATGTAAGATATCCAGAAAGATCTGAATTAACTGCAGATATTAACGAATCATTAATAGTTGAATATTATAGCAAATAAAAAAGTAAGGATTATAATACCTTGCTTTTTATTTTTGAAGCTTGCTCTAAAAGAGATTCTTTTAAATTATGGTCTGCCATTTCTTCATCTGTAGGTAATTCTATTTTTTTTGATTTTAATTCTTTTATATCTTTGCTAAAAGTAATTCTAGATTTTATACCTAATGCAGTAAAAGCTATTGCTGGAATTAGAAAAAGAACGCTCCCTTTAGTTGTCATAGTATTTAAATCAAACTTATATCTTATTGCTTCTGAATAAAGTCCAATTATACTTATAGATATTCCTGCTAAGCACAAAAAAGTCATAGCATTGCTGAGCACCTTGTTGCTTCTAATATCTTCCTTTACTTTCTCTTCTTGTTTAGATACATATTCTTCTTTAGTCATAAATTTATTCCCCCTTTTTAAATGACAAGCATATATTATACAAATATTATTAATTTTGTCAACTATTGTATATAAAAAGATAAGAATTATTTCTTATCTTTATTAGTTTCTAATTTATCTATTAGTTGTTTTGCTAAATCTGATATTGATGTTTTAATTGCATTAGTAGCTTCTTCAACAACTGGTTTACCTGATTGTTTTGCTAAATCTACTAGTTCACTAGCTTTTTTAGTTAAAACTTCTCCTTTTTCTTTTGCTATTTCAATTACTTTTTCTTTATCTAAAGATTTAATTTCTTTTTTGATTTCTTTAATTTTTTCTTCAATGTTTACTTTTACTTCATCCATGTCTAAATCTTTCAATTGTCCAAACATTTCTGTTATCTTATTAGATAAATCTTTTCTTGTTTCTTTACCTGTTTTAGGTGCAAACAAAAATCCCAATCCAGCTCCCAAAATAGCACCAAGTGCAAATTTACTCCCTTTCTTCATTTTCTTCTTCTCCTTTCTTTTTTTTCTTACTAAATAATCCTAATATGAAGGAAGCTATTCCTTCAGTAATTTTATCCATAACAAGTGAAATTCTATCAGTTGCATTGTCTATCATTTTAAACGCTCCATCCAATGATTTAACTTTCTTATCAATATCTTCAACAATTAAATCCATCTTTTTTAATATTTTTAGTGTTCTTATTAATAATATTATTAATATAACCAAAGTTACAAAACCAGTTATATAAAGTAACAAGGGTAACCATATTTGTAATACTTCCACTAATGTCATTTCTCACTCTCCTCATCTTTATACATACTATCTACTAAAGAATAAAAATCATCATCCGAGGTTTCTTTTAATAATTGATCAATAGATTTTATTTTGTCATCTATTTCATCCAAATCATAACTTTCTTCTTCATAGTCTTCTTCATTTAGTTCTATTCTACTTAAGATTTTTTCATTCTTTTGTTCTACTTCTTTTTGAGGTTCTTTTTCCTCTTTAAGTGATTCAAACAAATTAATTTCAGCTTCTTTCTCAATTGGAGTTTCTTCTGTTGTATAAAACTTCTCTTCTCTTGTTACTGTTTTTGTTACTTCTACTTGACCATAAGCTTTTCTCATTACACTATCAACGTCTATTTTACCATCAAGATCAAATCCACTTGAGGAATTTTTTTCTACTATATCTCCTTTTTTATAATTCTTATCTAATATTCCATATATTGGAGATATTACTGGAGAAGGTCTAAATACTCTTTTTTCATCCGGTTTGGAAATATGTTCAATTTCTCTGTTTTTTATTTCTTGTTCATTTAATACATTAACTTGTTGGGTTTCTTCTTCAACGAAGTCATCATCACCAAAGTTTATTGGAAATTTAAACTTGGGATCAGTCTTAAAGAGTTCTCTTTCAGTTAAAAGAGAATCGACATCTATTTTTTCTTCTTCTTTTTTTTCAAGTACTTCTTCTTTTTTTTCTTCTTTGTTTTTGTTTTCAACTTTAATATCTTCGTTATCTTCGTCCTCAAATAATACTTCTTTAAGTTTATTTAAAAAACCCATATCTAATCTTCCTTTCCATCTTCTTCTTCAATATTTTCTTCATCATCTTCAAGAGAATCTAGAAAAGTACCTTCTTCTCTTTTTGGAACAAAAATATTTAATTTTTCTTCACTCTTCGAATCATAAGTGTTTCCTAATTTTATTTCCGCTAAAATATCATTGAATTTTAGTGAAGACAAAATGTAACCGGAATCTAACAATGCTTTTTCTATATTATTTTCTTTTACATATACTTCTATTTTAGCATAATTATACATTATTTGTATAAAATATCTGTCTTTTAATTTAGAAATCTCAATATATCCTTGTTTATCTTTATAATCTAATTTCTTTGAATAATAAATATCTTTATTTTCTTCATATTCTAATTTTGTTTTATTATAATAGCTTACTACATCTACATATAAATAATAAAAATCTCCTTTTGAGTATAATGTTTCATTATATTCATCTCTTCCGACCAATACCACTCCGTTAGGCATATAGTATTTATATCCAGGAGATATAGTATTAACTAAATCATTATTATTTTTAAATATATTTTCTATTATTGTGTCTTTATTTAGATCTATCTTATTAATACTACACCCAGAAAATATAATAATTGCAATAATAAATAGTATTATTTTCTTCATAGCACACCTACTCTAATATTATTATAACATAAAGGACTAGTTCAATAAATATTATTTTATTTTATAAGCATCAAATAAATATATTATATTACCCTTTGCTACAAATTTATCTTCATATTCAGTAGTAATTATATCTCTAATATTTGAATTGTGCAAATCTAAATTAACCCCTTTAAATTTATAACCATAATTAGATAATGTTTCAATTGAATATTCAAATAGATTTCTATTGTCTGTTTTTAATATTATATGATTGTTTTTCACAAAAACACTATCATATATCTTTAAATATACTTCACTCGTTAGTCTTCTTTTTGAGTGTCTATCTTTATGCCATGGATCAGAAAAATTTAGATAAATACATTCAATTTCATTGTTAAATATTTCGTTTAATTCTAATGCATCACAACTTATTAATTTCAAATTATTAATATCAACTTCATCTATTTTTTTTATTGCTTTTAGTAAAACACTATCATATTTTTCAATTCCAATATAATTTATATTAGGATTTTTTAATGCATTTTCCAATATAAACTTACCTTTTCCCATTCCAATTTCTAAATGTATAGGATTTAAATTGTTAAATGTTTTGTTCCACTTACCTTTGTATTCTTTATAGTTGTTTATAATATACCTACTATTTTGAACTATTTCTTTAGCGCCTTTTATATTTCTTAATCTCATATTGTCTCCTTTAATTATTATACTATAAAGAAATAATATAGTATAATTATGTTGGTGATTTTATGTATAAATATTCATTAGATAATAAAAGATATCACACATTAAACTATCATTACTATAAAACATTTAATAGCAAAGTTTCAAAAATAAGTTTAAATGGGGGTTTTACATGTCCAAATAGAGATGGAAAAGTAGCATTTGGTGGTTGCATTTATTGCTCTAAAGACGCAAGTGGTGACTATGCTGGAAATATTAATGACAATATAAATACTCAATTTGAAAGTATTAAAAAAATTATAGATAAAAAATGGGATGTAAATAAGTATATTGCGTATTTTCAGGCAGGAACTAATACATATGGAAATATTACTAAATTAAAAGAATTATATGAAAAAGCTTTAAGCATTCCTAATGTAGTTGGATTAAGTATTGCAACAAGACCAGATTCAATTGAAGAAGATGTTTTAGATTATTTAATTGATATTAATAAAAGAACATATTTAACAATAGAATTAGGGCTTCAAACAATTCATGAAAATACATCTAAGTTAATAAATCGAGGTCATGATTTAAAATGTTTTGTTGATTGTGTAATAAAATTAAGAAAAAATAACATTAATGTTGTAGTTCACATTATTAATGGATTACCTTACGAAACAAAAGAAATGATGATTGAAACCATAAAATTATTAAATACTATTGATATTCAAGGAGTAAAAATACATATGCTTCATATTTTGAAAGACACTGAATTAGAAAGACTATATAATAAAGAGAAATTTAAAATATTATCTTTAAAAGAATACACTAATATTGTATGCGATCAATTAGAATATTTAAATGAAAATATAGTAATTCATAGAATAACAGGCGATCCTAAAGAAGAGGATTTAATTGAACCACTATGGTTAACTAAAAAATTAACTGTTTTAAATGAAATTGATAAAGAAATGGAAAGAAGAGGAACTTATCAAGGATTTAATAGAACTATAATAAATAGATTTGATTTAATTATTAATAAATCATTAAAAGAAAAAGATATTGTAGTAGATGCTACCATAGGAAATGGTAATGATACTCTAAAATTAGCAAATATTGTAAAAAAAGGATTTGTATTTGGTTTTGACATTCAAAAAGACGCAATTAAAAATACAAATATATTATTAAAAAACAACAATATAAAGAACTATAAATTATTTAATACTTCTCATGAAAATATTTATAATAAATTAAAAAAATATGAAAATAAAATTAGTTTAATAGTATTTAATCTTGGATATTTACCTAAGGGTGATAAGAGTATAATGACAAATCATATAACTACATTAAAGGCTATAAACGAATCGTTAAAACTATTAAATAACAAGGGTTCTATAATTATAGTGGTATACCCTCATGAAGAAGGAAAAAAAGAAGGAGAATTAATATATAAAACCTATAAATGTACCGTATATAAAAACACTGATAATATTAATGCTCCATATTTAATAGAAATAAAAAAGCAAGTAGTACTTACTCGCTAAATTCATATTCATATTTATTTTCAGATATTTTAGTAATTGTTACAGTCCCGGTTAGAGGTTGTTTCGTAAGAGGACTTTTTATTTCAGGAGGTAAAAATCCTTGATTAATTAATTCTTCAATAGTAAATTCTACATATCCAGGAGAAACAAATTGACTCTTATATGTATCAAAAGAATAATTTAAATAACTTTCTGCAGCTGCTTTAACAGTTTCTATTGTAGTATTATAAGCTTTTTCTTTAGAATCATTAATAGTATCCGCTACAGATGGAACTACAATTGCTAGTATAATTCCAATAACTGCTATTATTGTAAGCAATTCTATTAAAGTAAATCCTTTTTTATTCATAAATCCTCCTATAACTTTAATACCCTTTCAAAATCCGGAAGTACACCAATTCCGCCTTTTCTATGTGGAGGCAATTGATATATATCGTGACCAGGATATTCATTAGCTTCTATTAACAATACACCTTTTTTACTTATTGCAACATCAAATCCAACCATTCCTATTTCTTTTATTTCAAACGATGCATCAATTGCAATCTTTTTAACTTCATTCCAATTTGGAATTTGAAAACCATTTATCTTTGTGTTTGTAGTTGGATGTTTTTCAAATAATTCTCCAGATTTACTCAATGCAGGATAATTAATTTTTCCCGTTTTAATATCAACAGGTACAACCATTCCGCCACTATTAAAATTATCTACATATTTTCCACTAGCACCTATTCTTAAATAAGCCACCACTACATCTGCTTTACCCTTATAATTAATAGTAACTACTCTTATTGTGTTTATTGCATCAGGATTTAACTTTGACATAATATCATTTTGAATTACTAATTCTTCTAATACATATAATTTTTTTGATATTAAATAATCATATAATTCTTTTGGTTTATACTTTGATATTTCTATTTTTTCTATTCCTTTTCCACAAGAACCAGCAACTGGCTTAGTAATTATATATTCTTTTCCTTTAATAAATTTTACAAACTCATCATAATTATCATTTAAGTATAACCAATCTCTATTCAAATATTTATTGAATATTTTATTAAATTCATTTTTATTTTTAAATATATGGTAATAATTTGGATTGTTTAAAAATCTTATATATTTATCATTTTTTCCTCTTGTCATAATAGTTTTTCTATCTTCATTTGATATATTATAAAATTCAAACAAATAATAATCCCTATATCCAGCTTGGTATTTTAATCCACACCATATAATATCTACAAATAATTTAATTTTACTAATATTTGTTTTTTTATTAATATCTTTAATAGTATTAAAAAAATAACTAAAATCCATATTAATAATTCTTTTTAATAAATATTTGATCTTTTTCATAATTCACCTATGCTATTTAATATTTCAGTTATATTATTTTTTAATTCTTCAATTGTTCCATTATTATATATTATATAATCATAATCAGTATAATTATCTAATGCTATTTCAGTATAATTGTTTTTTTGATCATTAGTTAATCCATTATCATTTATACTATTTATTCTAATAGTAAAAACCTTTTCATAATTATTTTTTATATTTATTAATTCATCCTTTATTCTTGCATCTGTTATTACAAAAGCATCAAAATAATTACTCAAAATATCAATATCTTCTTTCATTCTATTTGTAAAAAATAAAGGTTTATTAAATTTATTTCTTATGTCAGTTCCTAAAGATTGTAATAAATCTCGTGGTTTAGTTTCTTCATTACCGTCCCATCCAAAATAATCTTTAACATACATTTTAATATATTTCGCATATTGCATTTTGGTTACTTTATAATGTTTAGACTCCAAAAAATTTACAATAATTTCTCCTGTAAGATCTTTACCAGAATGTGCTTTCCCAGATATTATAAATATTAATGGATTTTTATTCATCAATTAACCCCTTCTTTATTTTATATTTTTTTAATACAAATAAATAAATTACTTTTAATGCTGCTGCAAGAGGAGCCGCAATTAATACTCCTAACATTCCAAATAAATAACCAAATATTAACATGCTTACTAAAATAGTAGTTGGACTTAGTTTCATAGTTTTACTCATAATTAATGGATTTATAATATTACCTTCAATTAATTGTATTATTCCCATTACAATTATAACTAATAAACCTATAGCAGAACTTTGAGTAAATCCAACTATTGCAGCTGGTATAATTCCTAAATAAGGTCCAATATAAGGAATAACATTTAATATAGCGGCAATAAGCGCAAATAATAATGGAGCTTTTAATCCAATTATAGATAATACAATCGCAGCACA
>CAZSTI010000017.1:0-15510 GCA_964609995.1 uncultured Muribaculaceae bacterium | reverse complement strand
ACTAAGCGTAGTAAATAGTATATTTTTATTTATATTAATATTTATAGTATATGTTTCTTATTGGTTGAAGAGTACTTTTTATAATATAAAGTTTGAAGGTATATTATATATAATTACACATAGAGAGGGTGGAAATAATGATGCCGTTGTGTATGATTTTATTGTGGCATTTATTATTTTTATTGCGTTAATATTAGTATTATTATTTATTAATTGGATATCTATAAAATTGAATAAACAATTGGTATTAAATATTAATTGTTTTAAAAGAAGTAAGAGATTAGTTATATATCCAATATCTTTTGGTAAGGTAAATAATGTATTAAATAAAGTAATAGTTAAGATAGTATTAATATTGATTACTATTGTATATTTTGGTTATAGTTTTAAAGTAATTGATTTTATTAAACATAAAACATCTATATCTATGATATATGAAGAAAGATATGTATCTCCTGATTCAATATCTATTGTGTTTCCTAAAGTAAAGAGAAATTTAATATATATTAATTTAGAGTCTATGGAATCATCATATAATAATTATTTAAATGATAATTTGATTTTAAATTTAGAAAACATTTCTAATGAATATATATCTTTTTCTAATAATGAATCGTTTGGTGGATTATATCAAGCCAATTTAACTGATTGGACTATGGCTAGTTTAGTGGGTCAAACAACAGGCATACCGTTTAATATACCAATTGATGATAATGCTTATGGAAAGTATCAAAAATTTTTACCAGGTATTACAAACCTTGGTGAAATACTTGAAAAAGAGAATTATAATCAAGTCTTTATGATTGGTTCTAATGCTGATTTTGGAAGTAGAAGACAATATTATACTCAAAAAGGTAATTATGAAATATGGGATTATTTAAAAGCTAAGGAGTTAAAAAGAATAGATAAAGATTATTTTGTTTTTTGGGGATATGAAGATAAGAAGTTATTTGAATATGCTAAGGATAAGTTGAATGAATTGTATGAGATGAATGAACCATTTAATTTGACATTACTTACTGTAGATACTCATTTTTTTGATGGATATGTTGATAGTGATTGTGAACTCAAATATGATGTGTCATACGCAAATGCAATATTATGCTCTGATAAAAAGATTAAGGAATTTATTGATTGGATTAAATTACAACCTTTTTATGAAAATACTACTATTATATTGGTGGGAGATCATTTAACTATGAATAATAATTTTTTGAATGATAATAGTGATAGAAAGATATATAATGCAATTATAAATTCTCCTATTAAAACTAATAATACTAAGAATAGAATTGCAACTGTATTAGATTTCTTTCCTACTACTTTAGCGAGTTTAGGTGTTGAAATAGAAGGTAATAGATTGGGACTTGGAACAAACCTTTTTTCTAATGAAAAAACTATTGGTGAAGAGATGGGATTTGAAAAATTTAATGGTGAATTAATTAAAAACTCTAAATATTATTCTACTTTTTTGAAATAATTTGAAATATAGTGTATAATACAAAATTAAAGGGAGGGTGTTTGAATGAAAAAAAGTGAGATATTACAAAAATTAAGAGGGGAACTGGTGGCTGCTGAATACCGTTTAGAGAATAGTATTTATAATGGCTATTCTGGATATGATCAAGAAGTTGCTGAGCATCTTGGAATTAGCTTGCCTCAAGTAGAAGATCCAATTTATGACAATAATGAAGCGACTCGTGAAGTAAGACATTTGTCAAAAATGATTATGCATTATGAAGGTTAGGAATGTTTCCTAATCTTTTTTTTTATGTTAAAATGTAAATGGTGATATTATGAATATAATTGAGATAATAAATAAAAAAAGAAATAATGAAGTTTTAACAAATGAAGAAATTAATTATGTTATTAATGGTTTTATGAATGGAGAAATTAAAGATTATCAAATGTCATCTTTATTAATGACTATATGTTTTAATGGGATGAATATTGATGAAATATATTCATTAGTTGATACTATGGTTAAGAGTGGAAATGTAATAGATTTATCAAGTATAAATGGTATTAAAGTGGATAAACATTCTACTGGAGGAATAGGCGATAAGACTACATTGATAGTTGGTCCTATTGTAGCTAGTTGTGATGTTCCTTTTGTCAAGATGAGTGGTAGAGGGCTTGGGTATACTGGGGGAACAATTGATAAATTAGAAGCTATTAGTGGGTTTAGAACTAATTTAAGTGAAGAAGAATTTATAAGACAAATTAATGATATTAATATGTCAATAATATCTCAAACAGAGAATATTGTTCCCGCTGATAAAAAAATATATGCATTAAGGGATGTAACTGGTACTACTAATTCAATACCTTTAATAGCGACTTCTATAATGAGTAAAAAGATAGCATCTGGTGCAGATAAAATAATACTTGATGTTAAGTATGGTCTTGGGGCTTTAGTAAAAGATAAGGAATCCGCTATTGAATTAGCCAAAATAATGGTAAAAATAGGTTATAGATATAATAAAAAAACTTTAGCAATATTATCTAATATGGATAATCCTTTAGGAAATATGATAGGTAATGGGCTTGAAGTTAAAGAAGCAATAGATATATTAAGTTATAGAGGAAATAAGGAATTAAAGGAATTATGTTTGGTTTTAGCGGCTTATATGGTTAGTTTATCTAAGAATATTGATTATAAGGAAGCTAGAGCTATGGTAGTTGATAATTTAATCAATGGTAAGGCATTAAATAAGTTTAAAGAGATGATATTAAGGCAAGGCGGAAATATAGATAATATTAAAATATCTAACAATATACTTGAAGTAAAAAGTATTAAGGAAGGCTTTATTAATAGTATTGATGCTTTAGTAATTGGAAAATTAGTAATGAATTTGGGAGCTGGAAGATTATCAAAAGAACAAGGTATTAATCATGGTGTAGGAATAGAACTTGTTAAGAATGTAGGGGACAGTGTAAAAATAGGGGATGTAATTGCTAAAGTATATTATGATAATAAAACAATTAATATAAAAGAGTTAATAGATTCATTTAAAATAGAAGATACTTTAGTAAATAGAGAACATATAATTTTAGGAGTAATACAATAAAAGAAGCATATGCTTCTTTTATATTTTTTCTTTATTATTTAATAAATATTCTTCTAATGTAATCGAATTGTTATAAATATATGTGGCCTCTTCAATTCCAACATACCTAAAGTGCCATGGTTCATTTTTATAACCAGTAATATATTGATTATCTGTTGTATATCTAATTATAAAACCATATTTATGAATATTATCTTTTGCCCATTGATATTCAGTTGTTGAACCAAATTTATTATATGGAAGATTGTTATTTGATACATCTATTGCGTAACCAGTTTGATGTTCTGAATGTCCTGCTCTAGCGGAGTAGGTATCTACATTTTTTATTGAATCTGATTTTAAATAATTATTATAAATTATTTTTTGAGTATTATATGATCTATATCCTGATACTCCCACTATTTTATAACCTAATTCTTTTGCATCTAAGCATAATTTTTCAAATGATTCTTTTGCATTAATTTCTAATTTTAAATCATTTCTAGCTGAACATTCTAAACTTAATATATCCATATTATTAGTATAATCTTCATTTAATTTATAGTGTTTATTTACTAATACTAAGTTATTATCTGTATTAATAGAATCCACTATGTTTTCATAGAATTCATAATCAAGTTTTATATTTACATATGATATTTTCTTTTTTATATCTGTTTCTTCATAATTATTATATCTATCATAATTTTCAAATATGAAATTGGTATATTTAGAATAAAGACTTAGTTTGTCTAAATAAGAATTAATTTTATCTATTGTATTTGAATCTAAATTATTAGTAATTTCTTTTATTTCTAAATCATTATAATTTAAATTGCATAATTTATATATTGCGTTTAAATCTTTATCTAAATTTATATAACTATCAATACATTTATCATTAAATATATTTTTATTTATTGCGTCTTCTAAGTTTTTTGAGTATATGGTAATTTTATCTAAAATATTTAATTCCTTTATTTTATTTATTGAATTTTCTTTATATCCTAAATCTTTTAATTTTGTATTTATTTCTTTATCAGAATATACGTTATCATTTTTATCAATATAGTAAAATACATAAGCAAGTCCTAATAAAAATAATAGAATTAAAAAAGTTTTAAATTTTCTTTTTTTTCTCTTTCTCATATATTCTCCTTGTAATTATTATAGCACTCAATAAAAATAAAAAGAATATTATAACTTTTATTTTACATTCTCTTTAAAGTTGATATATTCTTCATAAGCTTTATTATCTAAGGTAGTATTTATTTTTTTAATTTTAGTAAGTTTGTTAAATATATATTTTAATACTTCAGGATTTCTTGCTAGAAGTGGTCCTAGAAGATGTGTTCCTATAAAGTTTTTGTTTATAATAAATTCAGTCTCTTTATTTAGTTTGGTTTGTTGATTAACAAATCCAAGTATATTTGAATTAATTTGTTCTATTTTTGTATTTATTTCTAATACAGTTCTTTTGTTTTGTTTTTCAGAAGTAAATTCAAATATATTTAATGCGTCTTTTCCATATAATTCAATTGAATTTCCTGTAATTAAAAATAGTTTATTATTATCTATATTTCTTTTTATATCTTCTTTATATTGTTTCAAATGATTTAAAGCATGTAATTGATTGTTTTCTGTACCTGAACCCATATATACTAAATCATATTCATCAAAGTTAAGTTTGTCTTCTAGTGTTAATCTTTTTATAGAGTATTTGATATTGTTTTCTTTTAAATGATATTCTAATACATCTATATTACCAGTTTCTCCATAAAGATTTAATATATCATAATAAAGGTGTGCTATTACTATATTCATTGTTTTCCTCCCAGTAGGGCATTAAAGGGCTCTACATAATCAAAATTCACTACGGCATATATATTTCCATTGCTTTCTTTAATGGCGCTTAAACTATCATTTAAAGTGTCAAATACAAGAATTCTTTTTTCATCTATTCCTGCATATTTAATTCTATTAGCAATTGTATATTTATGAACTCCTACACATATTACTTTATCAATATTGGTCATTAAATTAAAATCAATATCATAAAGCCAAGAGATATCATCATATTTATATCTTCTACTAATTTCTTTCCATCCAATTACAATTGTTTTTAAATTTTCATCTCTATGTATATAAAGCATTGATTGATTAAACGTAGTAGCGTTTTCATTCTTGTTGTTAAGCACAAAAACGTTTCTATTATTAAATATATACTTATTAAATATTTTTTTATTAGTTTCTATTGAAGATATTGTTGTAGCTATATCATTTTTCTTCATATTTAGTTGTGATAACAAAGTGAAAGCACCAAGAACATTATAAACTGAGAATAACATATCAAATCCAAAATTAACTTTATATTTATTATTAATAATCATAGTTAAATTATCATAATTTAAATCTGTTAATTTATATTCAACATCTCCTCTTTTAAAGTTACATTTGTTACAAGAATAGTCTCCTAAAGTTTCAAAAAAATAATGATTATAATTTAATTTGGAATTACAAAGTGGGCATCTAGTAATATTTAAATTTTTAAATAATGATTCTTTATATGAATATTTAGTATCATCTATTCCATAGTATGTTACTTTATTATTTGTAATAAATTTTCTTAAATAAGGATCATCTTTATTTATTATTAAATGCATATCTTTTGTTATGTTTTTATTTATAGCGTCAAAAACAAAATCAAAGTGTACATTTCTTGGGGGTTGATCTCTAGAAAGGTTGTTTATTAAAACATATTTTGGTTTTGTTGCTTTAAAAACATACTTTGTATATCTTTCATCAACTTCAAGCACAATATATTTTGAATTTAAATTCCCTTTAAAATCACAATGTTTTAAAAATAAGGAAATAATTCCGGTATCTAGATTAGATCCATATGTATTATGAATTACATCTTCATTTAATTTTACTAAAGTATTTGATATTAATGAAGTAATACTTCCTTTTCCGGAACTTCCCGTTACTGCGATTACGATTCCTTTAATATTAAATTTATTTAATATGTTTTTATCAATCTTTTTTGATATTACTCCTGGTAGATTTGTTCCTTTTTTCTTAAGTATTTTTGTAAGAACAATAGTAAATTTTCCAAACAAAATAGAAATACATTTCATAATTTCACCCAATCTAATTATATCAAAAATTGTTTATATAATATATTACTTTTTGTGATAAAATGATAATAGGAGTTGATAATATGAATGAGTTCTTATTTTCTTTGTTACCTTACTTTTTTTACACAATGTTTAAGTATCGAAAATCTTTGTATATGCTTCAACAAAATTCATATAATGAGAGCAATAGATATTTAAAATGGATATTTAAAAATACTAGTAAATCATTTAGTTCTTATGAAATATTTATATTTTCTGTACTAATAATTACTATCGTATTAGTGAATAAATATTTTGCTATTAATTTATTGGTTTATACTACTGCTTTTGTAATAGAATTAAAACACGCTAAAGTAGAGCAAAAGAAAAAGAAATTTGTTATTACTAGTAGAATTAAGAGATTAATGTTAACATTATTTATTTTGTTTGGGCTCATGGTTTATTTATTATATATTAATTATGATAAATTGGGATTAGTAACACTTTCGTCTATATTTTTTATATTTTCCTTTTTATCTTATGTAATCACTTATATTGCTAATTTAATTAATAAACCTATTGAATTAATGGTATTCAATTATTATTTGAAGAATGCTAAAGAAAAATTAAAAGATAGACCTAATCTAAAAGTAATTGGAGTAACAGGTAGTTATGGAAAGACAAGTAGTAAGAACATATTAAATGATATATTAAATTCAAAATATATATCTTTTACTACTCCTAAGAGTTTTAATACTCCAAATGGTATTATGAAAACTATCAATAATGATTTGGACAAATTTACCGAAATATTTATAGTGGAAATGGGAGCTTGTAAATTAGGAGATATCAAGGAATTATGTGATATAGTTCATCCTAAGTATGGAATAATTACTTCTATTGGTTTAGCGCATTTGGAAACTTTTAAGAGTGAAGAAAATATACAAAAAGGTAAGTTTGAATTAATAGAAAATTTACCAAATGATGGAATTGCTATTTTAAATAAAGATGATAAAAATCAGATTAATTATAAATTAAAAAATAAATGTAAAACTATTTGGATTGGAATAGATAATAAGGAAGCTGATTTATATGCAACTAATATAAAAATGTCTAATAATGGATTGGTATTTAATATAGTTATAGATAACAAAAAGCATAAATTTGAAACAATTTTGTTGGGAAAACACAATGTATATAATATATTGGGAGCAGTTGCTTTAGGATTGGAATTTGGAATAGAAATTGAAAATTTACAAAGAGCTGTAAAAAAATTAAAACCAATTGAGCATAGATTGGAATTAAAAGAACAAAATGGTATTTATATTATAGATGATGCATATAATTCTAACCCAGTAGGTTCGAAATCTGCTCTTGAAGTATTGGATTTAATGCCTGGTAAAAAGATAGTTATTACTCCGGGCATGATTGAATTAGGAGAAAAAGAATACGAATTAAATAAAGATTTTGGAATGGAAATTGCAAAGGTTGCTGATGAGGTAATATTAGTTGGAGAAAAACAAACAGAGCCAATTTTGGATGGATTATTATCAATGGATTATAGTGAAGATAAGATACATATAATCAATAATGTAAAAGAGGCTTATCTATTGCTAAATGAATTAAAAGGTAAGAGTACTTATGCATTGTTTGAAAATGATTTATTAGATACGTTTAATGAGGTGTAATATGAATATAAAATTAGATTCTAGAAAAGTAGTAATAGGAGATACTTTTATTGCAATTAGAGGAATAAGTAGAGATGGTCATGATTATATTGAACAAGCTATAAGTAATGGAGCTTCAAAAATTATAGCAGAGCAAGGTAACTATAGTGTTGAAACATTATTAGTAGATGACACAAGAGAATATTTATCAAAGTATTTAAAAGATACCTATTATGATTTATTAAAAGATATTAGGTTTATAGGTATAACTGGAACTAATGGTAAAACTACTAGTTGCTATTTAATATATCAATTGTTTAATAAGTTGGGGCTTAAAACAGCTTATATTGGGACAATAGGTTTTATCTTAGAAGAAGAATGTCATTCATTAGATAATACTACTCCAGAAATTACTGACTTATATGAAATGTTTTTAAAGTGTAAAGAAAAAGATACGAAAGTTATAGTAATGGAAGTAAGCAGCCAAGCAATATCATATGGAAGAGTAATGGGGTTAGAGTTTGATCTTGCTTGTTTTACCAATTTAACTCAAGATCATTTGGATTATCATTTAACTATGGAAAACTATATGAATTCGAAGTTAGAATTATTTAAAATGTTAAGAGGAGATAGATTAGCAATAATAAATGAAGATGATCCATATCATAAAAATTTTGTACTAGAAACCAATAATAATGTTTATTATGGAGAATCATCAAGTGATTTTAAAATATATGATATTCATTTACATATGGCTGGTTCAGAATTTAAAATAGAAGCAAATTTCAAAATAGAAAACAAAAGTAAAATATATGATGTTGAATTGTTGCTTCCTGGAAAATATAATATTTATAATTATATGAATGCATTTATTAGTGCATTGAAATTTGGATATGATGCCAATTTAATATTGGAAAAAACCAAGGAATTAATAGCTCCTGATGGAAGATATGATTTAGTTAATTATAAGAATTCTTATATAATTATTGATTTTGCGCATAGCCCTGATGCTATAGAAAACATATTAAATAGTATTAATGAATATAAAAAGGGTAAAGTATATACTATAGTTGGTTGTGGTGGCAATAGAGATAGGGCAAAAAGACCAATTATGGGAAAAATTTCAACTGATAAATCGGATTATGTAATATTTACAAATGATAATCCAAGGTTTGAAGATGAAAAACAAATAATGGATGATATTATTAGAGACTTAAAGAAAGATAATTTTGAAATAATATTTGATAGAGTAAACGCAATAAAAAAAGGAGTAAGCTTATTAAAAGAAAACGATGTTTTATTAATTTTAGGTAAAGGGCATGAACCATATCAAATAATAGGAGATACTAAACATCATTTTAGCGATAAAGAAGAAGTTAATAAAATAATTGAGGGTTAAAACCCTTTTTTTTATTGTTTTAAGTTATTAATTGTGGTATATTTATATCATAGAATAACTGGGGTGATTCAATGTACGATTTGGGAGCACAATTTGTATTTGATAAAGGAAAAGCCATTTCAAAAGAAAAGGCTGTTTTTAAGGGCAAAAAGTATAGAATTACTATATTAACCGATAAATTAATAAGAATAGAATATAGTGAAAAGGGCATATTTAATGATAGGCCTACTCAGTTTGCGCTTTTTCGTAATTTTGATGTTCCTTATTTTAATGCTAAGCAAGATGAAAGATACTTAGATATAAGTACTAATTATTTTAATTTAACTTATGTTAAGGATAGTGATATTAAATCAACTTCTAATTTAAGAATAACATTAGAAGGTACTGATAAGGTATGGTATTATACAAATCCTGAAGTTAGAAACTTTAATGCTAATATGTTAAATTTGGATGGCAAAAAGATTCTATTTCAAAAGGGCTTGTTTTCAACTGATGGGTTTGCTTCTATTAATGATTCAAATACTTTTATTATAAATGATGATGGATCTTTAGCTACTCGGAAAGAAGCAGTAATTGATATATATGTATTTATGTATAGAAATGACTTTACAAGTATTTTAAAAGACTATTTTTTATTAACGGGAATACCTCCAATGTTACCAAGATATGCTTTTGGAATATGGTGGAGTAAAGACTTTAAGTATAGTGATGATATGATAAATAGATTGTTTATTAGATTTACAAAAGAGGAGATCCCTATATCAGTATTGTTATTAGACAAAGATTGGCATAATAGAGAATATAATGGAAGAAAAGAATTGGAAACAGGATATTCTTTTAATAAGGAATTAATTAAGGACCCGAATACATTTATTAAAAACATACACAATAGAGGAGTAAGAATAGGTTTAAGTATTAATCCTAAAGAAGGATTATTACCAAATGAAGTAAATTATAACGAAGCGAGAAAATATATTAACGTATTGGAAGGAGTGCCAATTAAGTATGCTCCTTATTCTCCAGTATTTTTAGATGTATACTTTAAGCTATTTGTTCATCCCTTAGAAAGAATTGGAATTGATTTCTTTTGGAATGATTTCCATGATGATACTAATCCTAATATTTATTTTGCAAATAGTCATTACAGTTATTTGGATTCAGGAAGAGCAGAAATAAAAAGAGGTATGTATATTGGAAGAAATCCAATGATTTCACCTCATAGATATGGAATATTATATTCTGGTAAAACAAAAGTTGGATGGAATACTTTAAAATTACTACCGGAAACTTATTCTAGTGCTTCTAATATAGGAATATCTTGGTGGAGTCACGATATAGGTGGTTTCAGTGGTGGAATAGAAGATGGAGAATTATATACTAGATATATTCAGTTAGGATGTTTTAGTCCTATATTTAGAATACATGTAGATAAAGGCAGATATTATAAAAGAGAACCTTGGAGATGGAATGTTCAAACGTTTGAAATAGTAAAAGAATATATGCAACTTAGAAATAAATTAATACCCTATATTTATTCTGAAGCATATAGATATCATAAAGATGGAATTCCTATTATTCAACCTCTATATTATAAAAATATAGAAATTTATGATGATGCATTATTTAAAAATCAATATTATTTTGGGAAAGAATTTTTAATATGCCCTATAACATCAAAAAAAGATCAAGTTATGAATAGAGTTGTTCACAAGTTTTATTTGCCAAAAGGAACATGGTATGACTTTAAAACTGGGAAAAAATTTCCTGGAGAAAGAAATCACGTTTCGTTTTTTAAGGATGAAGATTATCCGGTATTTGTAAGAAGTGGTGCTGTTATTCCTATGGCAAGAAATATAAGCAACAATCCTGTTTCCCCTGTATTCTTAGATATAAATATATTTCAAGGAAGAAGTAATGTTTATGAATTATATGAAGATGATGGTACAAGTAATCTTTATAAAAAAGGAGATTATTTAAAAACTGCAATAGACTATAATTATCAAGAAAATAATTATACAGTTATAATTAGAGCAGTTGAAGGAAAAGCTGGAATTATACCGGATAAAAGGAATTATAGAATCAAGTTTAGAAACACTAGAAAGACAAATGATATTGCTATTAATTTTGATGGAACTGTTATGCCTTTTACTTCATATGAAGATGAAAGAGATTTTGTAATAGAAATCAAAGATGTAAATACAATTGGTCAATTGACAGTAATATGTAAAGGTAAAGCTATTGAGATAGATGCTGTAAGATTAATTAATGAAGATATAGATGAGATTATAAGTGATTTATCAATAGAAACAAGTTTAAAAGATGAGATAAGTAGCATTTTGTTTTCTGTTAATACTATAAAGAAAAAGAGAATAGCTATTAGAAAATTAAAAAAGAAAGGTCTTGAAGATAAGTTTATTAGAATGTTTATTAAACTATTAGAATATATTGAACAAATATAAAGGAGGATATATGGACTATTTTGTTATATACAGTATTATTTTTATATTTGTTTTTTTTGTTTATAGATTATATTTTTATTTTAAGAATAAATATAGACCAGGTAAGAAAATAATGGAAATAATATATTTGGAATCAAAATATAAAATAAAATTTAATAAAAAAGATTATAGAGGATTATATACAAATATTTCAATTGTAAATTCTTTTATATTAGTAGTGGGATATGCTATAATAAACTTTATTGATATTTTGTTATTAAAAATATTAATTGTGATGTTAGTAACAATTTTATTAATATATTTATTATATTTATTATTAGGACAATATTATAAATCTAGAAGGTGATTTGAATGAAAAAGAATTCTTTTATGTCAGGTGCTGTTATAGCAACGTCTTCAACTATTATTAGTAAAATAATTGGAGTAGTGTATGCTATTGTATTATACCCCATGATTGGAGAAAAAGGTGGAGCATTATATGGATATGCTTACTCTATATATTCTTTGTTTTTAGGAATTTCTATTGCAGGGATACCTTTTGCTATAAGTAAAATTACAAGTGAATATGAAGCAATGGATTATCATTATGCAAAAGAAAAAGCATATAAAATTGGTAAAATTTTTATTACAACGTTAGGACTGGTTGGTTTTTTACTTATGTTTGTTTTTTCAGAACAAATTGGCTATATGTTTATTGGAGACATTAAAGGAGGAAACACAATAGAAGACGTTTCTTTTGTAATAAGAGTAATTGCGACTGCTTTATTAGTGGTTCCAATACTTAGTGTTTCAAGAGGATATCTTCAAGGCCATAAATATATTACTGCAAGTTCATTGAGTCAAGTAATTGAACAAATTTCTAGAGTAGCATTCTTGTTAATTGGTATATATTTATCATTATATGTATTTAAAATTGGATTAACTTATTCAGTAGGTGTTGCAGTTTTTGGCGCAACGGTTGGAGCTTTTTTTGCGTATATATATTTATTTTTGAAAATTAAAAAACAAAATGATATAAAAGAGATAGGAGAAATAAAAGAAGAAGAAAAGAAAATTTCAGTTATGCATATAATTAAAACTATTATTATTTATGCAATACCTTTTGTAATGATAGATGTAGTTAGATCTGGTTATAAGTTTGTGGATTTAGCTAATTTAAATAAAACCATGGTAAATTTGGGTTATTTAATTACTGATGCGGAAGCAGTAACGAGTATAATTTCTACTTGGGGAACCAAATTGGATTCTGTTGTATATTCTATTTCTGTTGGAATAATAATAAGTATGATTCCAAATATTAATAGTAGTTATGCTAAAGGAGATAAAGAAGACATTAGAAAAAAAGTAAATATTAGTATTCAAGCATTATTGTTTGTTGTTGTTCCTTTAGTATTTATGATGTCAATATTATCAGAACCTATTTGGACAGTATTCTACGGCTATAGTGAATTGGGGGCAATGATATTCCAAGTATTTATTATAAAGACAATCTTTGTAGTGCTTTATAATCTTGCTTGTTCTGTATTAAATTGTATTTCAATGTCTAAAATTGTAATAATGACTGGAATAATTGGTTTAATATTAAAATTAATATTTAATATTCCTATGATGAATTTAATGAACTATATTGGATTGCATCCTGCACATGGAATTACCATATCTTCTATAATTGCTTTTGGAGGAGCATCTTTAATTAGTTTTTATTATATTAAAAACAAAATTGATATAAATTATAAAAGTTCATTTAAAAAAATTGGACAAATTATATTTGGTACAACAATAATGATAATATTTATGATGTTAATGCAACTTGTTATTCCAATGGGTACTCAAAGTAGATTATTAGCTTTTGTAATTGCGGGTTTTTATGCAATAATTGGAACAATTGTATATATGTTCATAATGATTAAAAATAAATCTTTTTATGAAGTATTTGGAAACAATATTTTTGATAAAATTAAATTAAAATTTAAAAAGAGAGTATAGCATGAATTATGAAATAAAAATAAATGATTTTGAAGGACCTCTAGATTTATTGTTACATTTAATAAAAAAATCTAATATTGATATTTATGATATTAACTTAGTAGAAATTACTAATCAATATTTAGAATATATTAAAGCAATGGAAAATCTTAATTTAGATATTGCTTCTTCTTATTTAGTTATGGCTGCCGAATTAATAGAATTGAAGTCAAGAGCCCTTCTTCCAACACAAGAAGTGATTGAAGATGAATATGAAGAAAATCCAAAAGAGAATCTGATAAACAGATTAATTGAATACAAAAAATATAAGGAAGTTACAGACTCATTTAGAAACTTAGAGGAAAAAAGAAAAGAAATATATACTAAAAACCCTTCTAATTACGATGATTATTTAGAAGGTTTAAAAATAAAAAATACTAATTTGTCATTATCTGATTTGCTGTTAGCAATGAGTAGTTTTTTGGATAGAAAAGAATTAGAGAAGCCTTTAAAGACTACTGTTACAAATAAAGAAATTTCAATTAAAGAAAGAATTATTAATATAAAGAAAATATTAAAGGAAAAAGGAAAAATTAATTTCATTGATTTATTTGAAATAAAAGAAAGACCATTTATAGTAGTTACCTTTTTATCAATATTAGAAATGGCAAAAAATGATGAAATAGAAATGATGCAAGATAAAAATTTTGATAATATAATCATTTCATTAAAGGAAGTATAGTATGATAGCAATTTTAGAAGGATTATTATTTGTAGTTGGTGATGATGGTATTACTATTGATCAAATATCTAATGTTTTAAATATTACTGAAGAAGAAACAAAACGATTAATATTGGATTTAAAAGAAGAATATCAAAAAGATAATAGAGGTCTTAGAATTGATTATTTGGGTAATTCTCTAAAGTTAACCACTAAAGTTGAACATAAAGATTACTATAAAAAATTAATCGAAGAAAGTGAAAACGTATTATCTGAACAAGCTATAGAAGTATTAGCAATAGTAGCATATAATCAACCGATAACAAGAATGGAAGTTGAAACTATTAGAGGCATTAATAGTGTTAGTTTAATTAAAAAACTTGCTCTAAAAGGGTTTTTAAAAGAATGTGGTAGAAAAGATTCGATTGGTAATCCAATATTATATAAAACAACAAATGAATTTTTAGATTATTTCGGATTAAAATCAATAGAGGATTTACCAAAAATAGAAAAAGAAAAAGAAACAAACGAAGAAACAGATCTGTTTTCATCAAAATATAAAGAAGAGTAAAAAAAGATTTACAAAGCTTAAAGATGTGATATAATCTTTTTGTCTGCTCGTATGGCGGAATTGGTAGACGCGATAGACTCAAAATCTATTTCTTGAAAGAGAGTTTCGGTTCAAGTCCGAATACGAGCACCATATATAAGGCGAGATAGCTCAGCTGGCTAGAGCGATCGGTTCATACCCGATAGGTCGGGGGTTCGATCCCCTCTCTCGCTACCATATTTAAATAAACAAGATTTTCTTGTTTTTTTTTATTTTAATGATATAATAAAAATAGAATGAAAATAGAGGTAATCATATGAATTATAAAGCATTTACCTTAGTTGAAGTATTAGCAACTTTAATTGTATTAGGAATTATAATGGCAATAATTGTTCCAAATGTTTTTGTTTCCATTGATGATACTAAGTTAAAGACTTACGCTGTAAAAGAAAATGAAATAATAAAAGCATCAAATAATTATGTTTTAGAAAATAATATTGCTTTGCCTCAAATACTAAATGAAAGAATAAAGATTGGATTATTAGATTTAACTAATAACAATTATTTATCTAAAATTTATGAT
>CAZSTI010000016.1:0-15853 GCA_964609995.1 uncultured Muribaculaceae bacterium | reverse complement strand
AAAAAAAGAGTAGAACAATTAGATTTGTTTTCTAATTATGAAAGAATAAATCAAGAAGAAAAATTGGAAACCATAATAAATGGAATAAAAAGAAAACATGGAAAGAATTCAATCCTTAGAGGAATTAATTTAGAAGAAGGAGCAACGGCAAGAGCAAGAAATAAAATGATTGGAGGTCATAAAAGTGGAGAATAATTTTAATGGAGCTAAACAATTTATGTCTTTTGATGCCTTGAAAGGGTATAGACAAGTACTTGGTGACAAAGAAAAGAAATCACAAACAAAAAAAGTATTATCTGAAGATGAGTTTGAAGAGTTATCTAATAAGATAAAAAACATAAAGAAAAGAGATATAATAGAAGTAATGTATTATTTTAATAAGGAATATATAAAAATAAATGGGTTAGTTTCTAATATAGATTTTGTTTATAAATTTTTAATAATTGGAAATATTAAAATACAATTTAAAGATATTTATAAAATAAAAACATAATAAAAGCAGAGTGTATCTGCTTTTTTAAAAAATTATTTTCTTAGTATTCCTAATAGTCCTCTTTTTAATAACTGAGTGCCTGTTTTAATAATTTCTGATTCTATTCTTGACTTTCTTCTTTCTGCTTTTTTTTCATCTTGAATTCTTTTTCTTTCTTGTTCTTTTTCTAATTTCTTCTTTATTTGTTCTTCTTGTTTTTCTTTTTGTTTATTGAATTCTTCTTTCTCTTTTTCAAATGCTAATCTCTCTAGTTCTAATTTATCTGCTTTTTCTTTCTCGATTCTAAGTTCTTCTAATTTTTCGTAAGCTGATTCACTATCAATCACATTATCATACTTACTCATAATACTATTTTGTATTATTTCTCTAATTTTACTTTCGGGTGCTGGCCCCATAAAACTTTGAGGACAAAGAATAGCGGTTTTACTTACTATTTGAGGAGCACCTTTCTCATCTAAAAATGATACTAACGCTTCTCCGGTACCTAATTCCATAATAGCCGTTTCAGTCTTAAAATTAGGATTTTCTCTAAATGTTTCGGCTGCTACTTTAACTGCTTTTTGTTCATTAGGAGTATATGCTCTAAGTGCATGTTGAACTCTATTGCTAAGCTGTGCTAAAACTGAATCCGGTATATCGCTTGGGCTTTGTGTTACAAAATAGATTCCAACTCCTTTAGATCTAATCAATTTAACTACTTGTTCAATTTTTTGTATTAATACTTGAGGAGCGTCACTAAATAAAAAATGTCCTTCATCAAAGAAGAATACTATTTTTGGTTTTTCCGTATCTCCAACTTCGGGAAGATTTTCAAATAATTCCGCCATCATCCAAAGAACAAAAGTTGCATACAATTTTGGACTTTGAATTAATTTGGTTGCATCTAAAATGTTTATCATACCTTTTCCATTGTTATCGGTTCTAATCCAATCCATTATATTCAAAGCGGGTTCTCCAAAAAACAACTCTCCACCTTGCTCTTCAAGAGGAATAAGAGTTCTAATAATTGTTCCAATTGATTGCTTTGTAACATTTCCATATATAGTAGTGTAATCACTCATATTATTCGCTACATAATCAATTAGAGCTCTTAAATCCTTTAAGTCATTCAATATTAATCCTTTTTCATCTGCTATTTTAAATATAATGTTTAATACTCCTTCTTGAGCATCAGATAAATTTAATATTCTAGATAATAACTCGGGGCCCATATCAGATATTGTAGATCTTATTGAATGGCCACCATCTCCATAAATATCCCAAAAAGTAACTGGATAAGCTTTATAAGAAAACTCGTCTCTAATGTTGAACTTATCTATTCTTTTTTCCATATTTTCATTTTTTTCACCAGGAACACATAACCCTGAAACATCACCTTTAATATCGCACATGAATACTGGAACTCCAGCATCAGAAAATGATTCTGCCATTACTTTCATAGTAATAGTCTTACCCGTACCTGATGCTCCTGCTATGAGACCATGTCTATTAGACATTTTAAGATTCATCATTATTTTTTTATCATCTGATAATCCCATATAAATACCATCTTTTATATACATATATCCTCCAATTTGAGAATATTATATCATACATAACAAGTATATAAATAAATGCGTAAAATAAGGACAATCAAACGTTTAATTGTGTAATATTTGTATTGATTTTACTAAAAAGTCTTTCAAAAAAAAAGATACTCAAGTATAATTATATTATATTAGGTTGAACATAAAAAATAGGGAGGTTGAAATGATTGGAATAGGAAAAAACAATTAAAATTTTAAATGTAATAGATTTTCGCCATCTATTACATTTTTTTGTGGAGGAGGAAAAAATGGGAAAATATACTGATTTGGAAATGAACAAAGGACTTTTAATAAATTTTATTAGGAGCAATTCAAAGCAAGGTGAAATTGAATTAAAAGAATTGGAAAAAAACTTTAAAATCTCAATATTTGAAATATCAAAAGCTTTGGAAGAAATGAAAGCTGATGGTTATCCACTTACTATAAGTCAAAGAGGAGGAGAATTATATTTAAATTATATTAAAGATATTAATATAAAACAAAACGAAATTCATATTAAAACTCCTATTGAAGAACCTTTAAAACTTCTTGTAATATCTGATTTAAGAACTGGTTCTATTTATGAGCAACCAACAATATATCAAAATGCAATTCAAAATGCATATAATTCTGGTTGTAGAACAGTAATAATAAGTGGTGATTTAACTGAAGGATTATATCCTAGTGATGGTAAAACAAAAAAAAGCAAATACTACAACACATTATTTTTAAAAGATACTTATTCCCAAATTGAAAGATTTATTAATATGTATCCTCATCTTGAAGGAATGAATACTTACTTTATTACTGGTGATAAAGATGCTACACATAATAATGCTTTTGAAAGACCAATTGGAAAAAGACTTGAAGGAATAAGAGACGATATGCATTTTCTAGGTGAATTAAATGGTGTATTAAAAGTAAATGATACAAAAATATTAGTTAGACATCATGGAACAAGGAAAACATATACTGCATCATATTTACTTGAACAATATTTAAAAGCAAAAAGAAGTGAAGATAAACCAGATATAGTATTAAATGGTGGACTACTTCAAATGGAACATTTACCTAACTATAGAGAAATGGAAGCTTTTTCAATTCCTTCAATGGTTGCAACTACTAGTGAAATGGATGATAGATCTTGGTCAAATACTATTGGTGCCTGGGAAATGGAAATTACTTTTAAAAAAGATGGTTCATTTGATAATATTAAATCAATTAGAGTTCCATATTTTGTTACGAATAAAGATGATTATTTAACTGCAAAACCAGTTAAAGGAGTTAGAGAAGTAATAAATAACAAGGCTGAACCTAAGATGAAAAAACCTGATATTGAAAAAAAGATAGATACTTATTATAAAATGATTAAAAATGATACTCCTATGGAAGATGTTGCAAAAATATTAGGATTAAATCAAGATGAATTAGATGGTTTGTTTGAATTATTTAAATTGTATGGAAAGAAGATTAATACTTATAAAATACAACATACAGAAGATAATCAAAATGCTAAAGATAAAGAAATAGTAATGGTAGATAAAAGAGGAAAAATTCCAAAGAAACACACAAAGCCTTCTAAAGAAGATTTAATTAAATCGTCTATATTAATTATTGGGGATCTTCATTTGGGAGCCAAAAGGCAACAACCAACAATGGTTAAAAACGCACATAATTGGGCAATAGATAGAGGAATTACTACAGGATTGATTAATGGAGATTTAACTCAAGGAGATTATATAAAAGTTAGGCCTGAGGAACAATATGCATTGAAATCAAGAGGTTTTGATGAACAATATGATGATGTTATGAGAACAATTGTACCTGTCCCTGGATTTAATTGGTTGTTAGACACGGGAAGCCATGATGAAACTCATTTAAAAAATGGTGGTGCTTCCTTAGGATATCATCTATCTCAAGCAAGAAAAGATATGTTTTATATAGGACAAGATGTGGCTACATTTGCAATTAATGGTAATAAATTTTTTCTTAATCCAAATGTACCAGAATTAAATCCAAGAGAAAGAGAAGTATTGAGAAACGCAATTAAAGAAGGAAGATGTGAAGATTATAATTTAATGACAAAAGAAAGAAAAGCAGCTGTAGTAATAACTGCAAATCATCCGGGTGGTGGATCAGCAGCATCAAGATCTTATAATTTACAAAAACAATTAGAAAATTTAGAATCAAACTATAAACCAAAAGTTTTTATTGATAATCACTATCACAAAACATATGACTTTTTATATAGAAATATATTTGGTGCATTAGTTGGTTGTTTAACTGAAAAAAGTCCTTTTTCTCAAAAGAACAATTTAGCGAATATAATGAGTGCTACAATAATGGAAACATATTCTAATGAAAAAGGAGAAATTGAATATATTTCTTTTGACTATAAAAACTTCGGAAGAAAAGATGTAATACTAGATGATTGGAGTCAAGATATTGAAATAACACAAGGACTTCCTAAGATATTATCAAGAAAAAGCAATAAATAATTGAAATCAAGTTTAACTTGATTTTTTTTTATGATATACTATAATACCTTGTGAGGTGATTATGTTATATTATAAAGATATAAATGAGGATTACTTGGATATTATTTTTAATTCTTCAGATGAAGAATTAAAAATAACAAGTGACCACAAAAGAAATATGTTTTATTTGGGTATGTTTCTATTATCGGATAGAAAATTAAATATTATAAATGATACAGAAGATAATTTATATACGAATATTTATAATTATTGGGTTAATAAAATTAAAAAGGAAGAATTTTTATCTCCTAATTATCTTTCTGATTATTATATTATTGGATCATATGATTTTGTTTTAAGAAATGGTAAAGAAATAACAGACAAATTTGAAGAAGAAGGAAAAAGAGTGTTTTTTTCAAAAAACAATGGATTTAATGGAATAAATAATTTTGATTATAAATCACATATAGATAATTTGGAATATATTGGAAAGTCAAATAATGTAGTTATAAACTATGATAAAACCAACATATCTTCGTTTTTAGATTTAGGATTAGCATATTGTTTAAATAATCTATATCCAAATAGACAATTTATTTTATGGAATGAAGAAATTACTTTAAATGAAAATAATTTTGGAGATAAAGTAATTTCTATTTTAAAGGAATATTCAAAAGAAGAAAATAATATAAAAACATTACATAAATAAAGGGGAATTTTCTATTTGATGTAGAATATTAAAGTTATAGGGTGTTTTTATGGCTTTAAGTCAAGAGAAAATAATTGAAATTAGACAAAAATCAGATATAGTTGAAGTAATTGGAGAATATATTCCTTTAGAACAAAAAGGAAAAAATTATTTTGCGCTATGTCCTTTTCATGATGATCATAATCCAAGTATGAGTGTTTCTAAAGAAAAACAAATATATAAATGCTTTGTATGTGGAGCTTCGGGTAATGTTTTTAATTTCATAATGGATTATGATAATATATCGTTTTTAGAATCAGTTAAGATAGTTGCTAATAAAGTAAATATTCCTATTGATATAATTGATTATAAACCAAAAACAAATGATAAATTTAAAGACTTATATGATATATATGATATTTCAAATAAATATTATCAAAATAATTTAAAAACAAAAGATGGAATTAAAGCAATAGAATATTTAAAGAGAAGAAAAATAGATGATAATATAATTAAAGAATTTCAAATAGGTTTATCTACAAACAACAAATTATATGAACTGCTAAGAAATAAAAATTATAATGATGAATTAATAATAAAATCTGGTATTGCAAGTCAATCTAATGATAGAATTCATGATACTTTTTTAAATAGAATAATGTTCCCTTTATATGATTTAAACGATAAGATAGTTGGTTTTAGTGGAAGAATATATGAAGATTCTGATCAAGCGAAATATATAAATTCAAAAGATAGTGATATATTTCATAAGGGAGAATTGATTTATAATTATAAAAGAGCAAAAGATGAAGCAAAGAAAAAGAAATTTATAATAATTACTGAAGGATTTATGGATGTAATTGGTTTATATAGATTTGGAATAAAAAATGTTATTGCAACTATGGGAACTGCGGTTACATCACATCAAATATCAATAATTAAGAAAATGTCTAATAACATTATATTATGTTTTGATGGTGATAATGCTGGAGAAATTGCGACTATTTCATGCGCTAATGAATTCATTAAAGCGGGAGTAAAACCTAGCATAATAAGGTTGAATGATAATTTGGATCCTGAGGAATTTGTAGATAAATTTGGAGTTGAAAAATTTAATGAAAAAATAAAGAGTGCAAAAGCATATTTGGATTATAAAATCGAATATTATAAAACAAATACAAATTTTGATAATAGCGAATCTATATCAAAATATATTAAAGATGTATTGTCTGAATTAGATAACGAGGATGATAAAATAATTAGAGAAATTACAATTAAAAATTTATCAAATGATACAGGTCTTAGTATAAATACTATAAATAATTCTATAAAGAAAATTAAACCAAAAGAACAAGAAAAAATAGTATTAAAAGAAAAAGTTAAATTAGATAAATATCATAGAGCAGAAAGAGAATTAATGTTCTATATGATTAGGTATGAAGAGGTACTAAAAATATTTGAAAATAATAGGTGTTTTTTTCCAAATCAAGTGTTTAGATTTTTGTCTAATGAACTAATATATTTTTATAGACAATATGAAAGATTAGATATAGCGGATTTTTTAACATATTTGAATGGAAAAGATGAATTAATTGAAGCTTTAAAAGAGGTTGATAATATCAATGTTCCAGAAAATTATTCCATTGAAGCTATCCATAATTATATTGATTTATTAAATGATTATGGAAGGGAATTAGAAATAAAAAGGCTTAATGCACTTGTTAAAAATGAAGTGGATGAAGATAAAAAAATTGAAATAATAAATGAAATAGCAAGATTGAAAGTAGGTATATAATATGAATGAAATAAAAAGTTTTGAAGTAAGAAAAAAACATTTAATAAAAAAAGGAAAAGATAAAGGATATATTACATTTGAAGAATTGGCGGAAGAATTAAAGGGATTAGATTTAGACGCTGATAATTTAGATGAATTGTATAATTCTTTTCATGATATTGGAATAGATGTTGTATCAGAAGAAGCAGATACTACTGTTGAAGATGTAGCAACTGCTGAAGGAGATGAACTGGCTGTTCCAAAAACAATAAGTATTAATGATCCTGTAAGAATGTATTTAAAAGAAATTGGAAAAATTAGTTTATTAACTCAAGATGAAGAATTAGAATTATCTGAAAGAGTAACTAGGGGAGAGCAAGAAGCAAAAAATAGATTGGCAGAAGCAAATCTTCGTTTAGTAGTTAGTATTGCAAAAAGATATGTAGGTAGAAAATTATCGTTTTTGGATTTGATTCAAGAAGGTAATATGGGATTGATGAAAGCAGTAGAAAAATTTGATTCATCAAAAGGATTTAAGTTTTCAACATATGCTACATGGTGGATTAGACAAGCAATTACAAGAGCAATTGCAGATCAAGCAAAAACTATTAGAATTCCAGTACATATGGTTGAAACAATAAATAAATTGAAACGTTTCCAAAGACAATTAACATTAGAATTAAATAGGGATCCTACTATAGAGGAATTAGCGGAAAAAATAGAATTACCTCCAGACAAAGTAAGAGAAATAATTAAAATAGATGTTGATCCAGTATCTTTAGAAAAACCTACTAGAGAAGATGAAGATTCTACTGTGGCGGATTTCATTAAAGATGAATCATCTTTAAGTCCTGAAGAATACGCTATAAATGAAGTATTAAAAGATATTATTACTGATGCACTAAATACATTAACTGAAAGAGAAAAACAAGTATTAAAACTAAGATTTGGTTTAGAAGATGGAACTAGCAGAACTTTAGAAGAGGTTGGTAATATATTTGGAGTAACAAGAGAAAGAATTAGACAAATAGAAGCTAAAGCTTTAAGAAAATTAAAGCATCCATCAAGATCAAAAAAATTAAAGGATTTTTTAAATGATTAATATATCTAATAGATTAAAAGAATTAACCACATTTTTATCAAAAGAAGATAAAGTAATAGATGTAGGTTGTGATCATGCTCTATTAGGAATATATGTAAAAAAAAATAAATTAGTATCCAATATTATTTGTACTGATATAGTAGAAAAAGCAATAGAAGGTGCAAAAGATAATTCAAATAAATATAAAGTGAATATTGATTTAAGATTAGGTGATGGCCTTAAAGTATTAGAGGATACTGATGATATTAATACAATAATAATATCTGGTATGGGATACTTTAAGATGAGAAAAATATTAGAAGATTATAAAAATAAATTAAATAATATTGATAAAATAATAATTCAAACAACTACCAAAGAATATGATATTAGAAAATATATAGTTAATCTTGGATATATGATAGATAAAGAATCAATAATAAAAGATAATAACATTTATTATACTAATATATTATTTGTCAAAGGTAAAGGAAAATATTCAAATAAAGAGCTAAGATTAGGTCCTCAACTTTTAAATAATAAAGATAAATTATTTATAGATTATTTAAATAATTTAATAAACAATAATGTTATGCTTTTAAAAATTATTCCAAAAAGTTATTTAATATTAAGATTAAAAAAGAAACTAGATATATATTTTCTAAAAAAGGAATTGAAGTAATATCGTTAATAATAACTTTAAAATATATTTGGAAATGTGTATAAGGTTAAATCAATAATATGTTTTGAACCTTTTCTAAAGGAGTGGTTTCTATGAATAATAATACAACAATTAATTGGTATCCGGGCCATATGGCTAAAACAAAAAGATTAATAAGAGAAAATCTAAAATTAATAGATTTTGTTTTCGAATTGATTGATTCTAGAATCCCCAATTCATCTAAAATTAAAGATATTGATGAACTAATAAAAGATAAACCCAGAATAATGATAATGACTAAATATGACTTATGTGATAAAGAAGAAACCAGTAAGTGGATTAAACATTATGAAGAAAAAGGATATATTGTATTAAAATATGATTTAATTAAAGATAATATTAATGATATATATTTAAAAGTTGAAGAATTAATGAATAATTTCAATTTAAATAGAAAAGAAAAAAACTTACTTAAAAGAAAATATAGGGCTTTAATAATTGGAATACCTAATGTAGGGAAATCAACTTTTATTAATAAACTTGTTGGAAAAAGAAGCACAAAAGTAGGTAACATGCCAGGTGTTACAAAGGAATTAAGTTGGATTAGAACTAATAGTAGAATTGAGTTATTAGATAGTCCGGGATTACTATATCCAAATATTGATAGTATTGAAAAATCTTTTAATCTTGCGTCTCTTTCTTCTATAAAAGAAGAAATTTTGCCCATTGATGAAGTGTCCCTTTTTATACTAAACAAATTAATTAAATATTATCCTAAGATTTTAAAGGATATTTATAACATAGATAATATAGAAGACACTATTGAAGCACTTGATATAATTGGCAAAAATAGAGGATGCTTGATAAAAGGTGGAGAAGTAGATTATAATAAAGTGTATAAACTAATATTGAAGGATATAAGGGATGGTAAAATAAAAAATATAACCTTTGATAGATATGGAGAATAAAATGAATTTGTATATTGATTTTGATGGAGTAATATTAGATACCATACCTGTATTAGATAAAGTATTATTAGATAGAAATATTGATTTAAACGATGAATATAAAAAAAGAGAAATATTTGCTGGTTTAGATTGGGAAAAGATAGTAAATGAAACTCCAGAAATTAATGATAGTATTAATCAAATAATTAAATTAAGAAAATCCAATAAATTTAATGTTGCAATTTTAACTCATGTAAATTCTATGCAAGAAGCTATTGCTAAAATCAATTTTTTAGAAAAAAAACTTCCAGATATAACAAAAATAATAGTTCCAAAAGATATATCAAAAGCTAAAATGTTAGAGACTAAGAACTCAATATTAGTTGATGATTATGGAGTAAATTTAGATGAATGGAGTGAAGAAGGCGGGATTTCTATAAAGTTTTCAACTAAAGTAGATAAGGTTTATAAATATAGATCAATAAGTAAGTTGGACCAATTATTAGATTTGTTTTAATTTGCGAGGATGGTGGAACTGGTAGACACGTACGCTTGAGGTGCGTATGAATTATTCGTGAGGGTTCGAGTCCCTTTTCTCGCACCATTAAGAGTTTAAATCGAACTGCTTAGGTAGTTCGTTTTTTATGGTACAATTATATTAGTTGAAAACTTTGTTGAAGGATGTAATATGAAAATAATTAGAGAATCAAATGATTTTGGAATTTTTAAAAGGAGAAATAAAATCCGAAAGATTTATTGAAAATTTACATAGAATATTAAATGCTTTAAAAATAGATGATAATATTATTACAAATGGTAATATTGATAATAGAAAAGAAAATATATTAAGAAAGACAATATTACATCATTATAGAGGTTATCCAGATAAAGAAGTATTTAATAAATTTCCTAAAAATATAATTTGGAAATATGCTTTGTTATCTAAAAAAGATATAAACAATATTTATTATTTAAATTATGATTATTGGAATGAATTATCAAATCACACATCTCTTCCTTTAGAAGCAGCAAAAAATATTAAAAAGGAAATTACTATTTATAACGTTTCAAACAAACCAATAATAAATGGTTTAGAGTATTTAAAAACCAATAAGTTTCCTCCTATAATATTATTAACAAGTAATAATATTAAATTCTTGATTATTGAAGGTCATTCAAGAATGACAATATATGGACTAAAGCCAGAATTACTTCAAAATACTAATGCTTTTGTAGGATACTGCTCAAATGAAGAAATGGAAAAATATGATATGAGAATGATTGTATAGTGCAATTATTTTAAATATATGCACCAGTTAAACATATGAATTACAATTAGTAATTCTTTTTTTTAAATTATTATTTGACTAAAAACAATAATAGATGTAGAATATAAAACCTAAAGAGGGGATTTTGTGAAAAACGAGTTAATTAAATTATTAAAAATGAATAATGAAATAATAAAATTGTATTTACAAAAGCAGTTAATTAAACATGAATATAATCCTATAAATGAGGATGGTTTTTTGTATGGAGAAGGAAACATTCCAGTAATGTTAATAGCGCACATGGATACTATTCTTGAAAAACCTCCAGTTGATATTATGTATAATGATGAATATAAGTTATTATTTTCTTATAATGGTCTTGGTGGAGACGATCGATGTGGAGTATATGCTGTATTAAAGTTATTAGAAAAATATAAACCCTATGTCTTGTTTACTGAAGATGAAGAAAAAGGTTTAATTGGAGCATATAAAACAGTACATTTATTAGATAAACCAAATGTAAAATTTTTAAT
Source organism: uncultured Muribaculaceae bacterium (assembly GCA_964609995.1). Classification (GTDB taxonomy): domain Bacteria; phylum Bacillota_I; class Bacilli_A; order RF39; family UBA660; genus JAAYGD01. The sequence goes on along the minus strand of CAZSTI010000016.1, from coordinate 4,366 downwards.
TAATTTGGATAGAAAAGGAAAAAATGATTGTGTTTTTTATGGTTGTATGAACACTGAATTTATAGATTTTATAAAAAGTTTTGGATATGAAAAGCAAAGTGGTTCATATAGTGACATATCTTTATTGTCAACGGCATGGAATATTGCGGGTGTAAATTTAAGTGTAGGATATTATAATGAACATAGAATAACCGAGTATATCGCATTAGATGATTTAAAATATTCAATAAATAAAGTTGGAAATATTTTATCAGTAGATTATGAAAAAATTAATCAGTTCGAATATCAACGAAAAGGAGAAGAAAAGCAAGCAGATTATTATAGTTATTATTTTGGTGAAAATTACTATTTTCCAAGAACATTAATAAAAAAAGAAGGGGGAAGAACATGAAACTAAATAAAAAAGAATTATGTAGATTAATTGATTTAGTAAGTAGACTTAATACTAATGTTTTTAAATTTCAGTTTTCAATAGATAAAGAAAATAAAAACTTAATGAGAAGTGCACTTATAAATAATACAGAATTTGAAATAGACGATAAATTAAAAGAAAAAATAATTAATGCATTTATAAAAAGAAAAATGGTAATTAATGAAAGTACACCTGAATTTATTAAATCAAATGAAGGCTGTGTACAAAATTCAATAGAAAAGGACATTAATAGCATTGAATATATATTAAATGAAAGCGATAATATAAAAAAGCTTGTTATAAAAACCGCAATAACAAATAGTTATATAATAAATTCAAACAGTCCTAAGTATTTGAAAAATAATGTTGATGTTATTATTAGTTCAATAAATAGATCTCCAATTTCTGCAAATAGTGTAATGTGGGATAGTTTAAAAGAAAACGATATTGAAAGACTTGTTTCAATTTTAAGTGAGACTGATTATACTATTAATAATTTGAGCCCGGACTTTTTAAAATATAATAAAAAAATAATACTTAACTCTATTAATAATAATCCTAATAGTATATATTTTGTACCAGAAGCACTAAGAAATGATGTTGATATTTTTAAAGCCCTATTTTTAAATAACTACTATAATAAAAATGATTTATATGTATTAGATAATTGTCTCATGTTATTTAAAGATCCTAAAATGTTAGATTGGTTTTTTAAAGAAGAAGTATACATGCATGTTCAAATAGAAGAAAAAGACAATTATGAATATTTTATTAAGTCAATACTTAATAACAATCCATTAATAAAAAACTATTATAATTTTTTTGAATTATTGTCAGAAATTGATTGGAATGTATTAAAAAAAGATCCGAATAATAATGATGATAATTATCAAAATATGTTTGGAAAAATATGTGGATATCTACAAAAGGGATTGACATATGAAGAAGCTATTAATGAAATGAACTTTATGGATAATATTATGATAATATTAAACGAAAGGTTTCAAGAACTTGATAATTCAATGAGAGAATATTTTGAAATATTTCATGATAATAACTTAAATAATAAAAAGAAATTATTAAAAAAATCAAAAGATAATATATCATATTTTTCGTCTTTATATATATCCAAAAGCAAAGAAATATATAAGAAACAAAGAATAGATGAATACATGCAATTAATAAAAAAATACTATAAAATTAATACTAATAATCCGGAAATAAAAAGGATATTGTATTTTGAAAAACAAAGGCGAGAATTTGAACATTTATTATTAACTAAGGATGAAAGTGTTCTTAATCTAATTAAATCAATAAAAGAGAAAAACAATTTTCAAATATCTGAATATGAATATAAAGATATGATTTATAATTATATTGTATTGAATCAACCATTCGAAAACTACATGGATATTCCTAGTCGATATGAAGAATATAATAGATTTATAAAAATTTCAAAATTAGTTAATAGATTAAATTCAAATTATATAAAATATGATGGAGAAGAAGTAAAAAAATATTTAAAATATATAAAATTTGATCAAAAAACAAATAGTTATTATTTTGATGGAGATAATTTTAATGAGTTGGAGTTAAATTCATTTAATGAATATAACAAAACTTGTACTATTTATAATAAAATCAATAAAGATATCATGTTATATATGAAAGATATTATTATTGATGAAAAAATTGATGATTCTTTGTTATCTTCATTAGAGAATAATCTAAAATTTAATGACAATAATTATATATTTTCTTGGGATTATTTTTTTAAGAAGACAGAATATAAAAATTTCAGAGAGCTTTCATTTGATATTTGTCGAAAAGGTAATTTGGATAATCTAGATAATGACGATATATTTAAATACATTTATGATTTTACGAATAGTAATAATTTATTGATTTTATATTTAATTATTAATAATTATGAACACAAAATAAATTATGGAGATATTAAATATGGACTTATAGAAAAATTAAATGAACAAATGGATTTTTCTGAATATTTAAATTTAATAAGTAATTTTGAAATTATTTACTCAAAGTTAATTAATAAAAAAATTGATTATTCTAATATTGCGGAAATATTAAAAGTAAGTAATTTAAATATTTATTCGGATAATAGAGACGTTGCTTTACTTGGTGAAAATTTAATAGACAAATTAAATAAATATAGAGGATATACTTCATCTCAAAGAGCTGAAATTGTAAATAAGGCGGTTGTTTTATATTCTAATATGGTTAAAAGAGAAAAATCAACTATACCTTATGTATTTGGAGAGGATGCAAACTATAAGTATTCTACATTTGATCATCTAGATGAAAATATTTTGTTAGTAGGAATAACAATGGACTCTTGTTTTAGGGTTGATGGAAATGATAATGATTTTTTACATTATTGTGCTTTAGATAAAAATGGAGTTGTTATAAAAATAACTGATGAATATGATAATCTTGTAGGAAGAGCAGCAGGATTTAGAAATGGAAACTGTGTATTTTTTAATCAACTTAGAACTATAAATGATGAGGGTGGTGTTGGATATGTTGGAATACATAAAACAGAGCAAGATCAAATAAAAAAGGTTTTTGAACTAGCGTGTAAGGATATTGTAAGTACTTCTCAATACAATTTAAAAGAGGCTGATAAAATAGATTATGTATTTATAACAAGAAGCTATGCATATGAAGATTCTGATAATTATGTTCCAAGGCAAATTGAAAGGAAAATAGGAGATACTCCTATGGATAATGAAAGTGAAGATTGGGATTTATTTATTTATGCAACATCAAATTTATATGAAAGTCATAATAATAATTATTTTTATACTGATTATGGAAAATATAATATAGTATGCTTGGCTTCTTCAAAACCACTTATATCTAGCGATGATATTATATTTGAAAATGTTAGAGCATGTTATGAAAGAAATAGATCTGATGTATTAGTTGGATATTTAAGGGAAGATAATTTAAAAAAAGTAAACAAAATAAATGCAATAAGAAGTATACATGAAAAAAACGATAATTTTGAAGAAATATCAGAAGATAGCAATCAAATAGCAATTTCTGGAGATAATTGGTATGTTATATTAAATGATAATAAAGAGATAATTAAAGAATGTGTTTTAAGTTTTGATAAAAAAGCAAGAAAGGAAATTGATTCTATTAAAGAAAAAATATCATCTATATATATTGATCAAGAGAACAGTAATATTAAACGATTAGTAATTTAATAAATATATAATGTGATATAATTTTATATGTAAATAGGAAGATTAAACAAACAAAAATCATTATTATATATAGGAGTTTAAATGAAAATTGTTTATTGTAGTAAAACAGGGCATACTGAGAAATATGCAAAGATGTTATCTAAAGCATTAAATATTGAATGCATATCAATTGAAAAGTACAAAGGTAAAGATGATATTATATTTATAGGATGGGTTAATGCTGGAAAGTTAATGGGTTATAAAGATATAACTAATAAGATATGTACTATTGCTGTTGGATTAGCTAATGAAACTGTACAAAATTCTAATTCTATTATTAAATCTAATAAAATAAATGAAAAATTCTTTTATTTACAAGGAGGAATAGATTATACAAAATTAAAGGGTATAATGAAATTTATGTTTAAGATTGCGGGTAAGTTAATGAAAAAGTTTGGAAAAGTAAAACCAGAACTATATGATATATATATTAATGGTGGTAATTTTGTAAGCGAAGAAAATCTAAAGGATATAATCAAATATATAAAAGAAGAGAAGAAATTATAAATTAATATAATTTCTTTTTTATGATATAATCATTTTAGATAATAATATGATAGGAGAGATGGATGAGTAAGTTAATTGTTATTGAGGGTACTGATTGTTCGGGTAAAGAAACTCAAACAAATTTATTATTAGAAAGATTAAAAAAAGAAAAAATTAAAATAGAAAAATTATC
>CAZSTI010000015.1:0-19447 GCA_964609995.1 uncultured Muribaculaceae bacterium | reverse complement strand
ACAGCAAGTACAACAACAGCTAAGGTTGTAAGTATAGATAGAACAGCACCAACATATACAAGCTTTACAACAACACCAACACCAACAACAATAGCACTATCAATAGCTGGAGTTAATGAAGTTGGATCCGGAATATCATCATATAAATATTATTTAAATGGAAGTTTAGTAACAACAATTGCGAGTTCATCATATACTTTTACAGGATTAGCTGGAGGAACAACATATACGGTATCATTTGAAATAATAGATGGAGCGGGAAATATGGTTTCAGGAAGTAGAAGTGTAGCAACAACAGTAAATATACCAACAGCTTTAGCGGTAACGGGAGGATCAACAGCACAAGGGCAACAAATAACAGTAAGTTGGAATGCAAATTCAAATCCATCAGGAACAACATATGTGGTATATTCAAGTACAGATAATGTAACATTTAGTGAATTAGGAACAACAACATCAACAAGTTATGTACATGGTAGTTTACCAACATCAACAACAAGGTATTATAAAGTAAAATCAAGAAGTGCAACATTGGTAGAATCAGCACAAACTGCTTCGGTAGGTGGAAATACATTAAGTTCACCAACATTTACAGCAATATCAAGAACGGGAGCAACAAACAGTGGATTAATGACAGTAAGTTTAAGTTGGAGTGCTGTAACAGGAGCAGCTGGTTATAGGATATGGATTTTTGATGGAGCTGCATATAGATCAAGAGATTTGGGAAATGTAACAAGCTGGAATAGCGATACAGCAAAAGTGTATCCAACAGCAGCTCAAATATCAGCATGGAGTGGAACAACAGATCCATTTAGGTGGAGTGGAGATGGAACATCGTTCTCATCAAATATGAATCCATTGTATTTAAAAGCAAATAGTAGTTATACAACAACAACATATTATTCGTGGATACATGTAGCGGCATATGATGCAAGTAGTAGAGCTTCAGGAGGAGTATGGGCTGGAGCAACATCAGCATGTGATGCAAACCCTGATACTGATAGACCATCAAAACCAACAGTTACATTAAGATATGATTCAACATCAGGTGCATTATATCCAAGCGGAACATGGACAAATAGAGACGTATATCAAATACAATCATCATCAGATGTGGTTGGAGTAACAAGTTATCAATATTCACACGATAATGTAGGTTTTTCAGCAATGCCTAGTGATTGGGGAATAACATGGGGAGGAAATTGGAACTTTTATGTAAGAGCACTAGATGCAGCAGGAAATTATAGCGTATCTTCTGATATGTATACATTAAGAATCGATAAAACTGCACCAAGTGCACCAACAATAACAGCAAGTGGAACAGAGATATCAAAAACAGTAACATTATCAGGAAGTGCAGATGGAGAATCAGGAATATTAAGATATGAATATAGTATGAGTGGAGCAACAACATTAGGATGGACAAGTGGAGCATCATTTACTGTTTCAAATCCAGGAATAACATTAGTAAGTGCAAGAGCGTTAAATAATGCTGGATCTTATAGTACAGTATCAACACAAAATGTATCAAATGATGCAACAGCGCCAACAATAACATATACAAATACATCGACAAGTAGTAGCTGGTATGGTACGTTACCAGCAACAACAATATCTGTAATAGATACAGCAAGTGGAATGGCAACATTAAGATATGCCTGGACAACAACAGCAACAGATCCAGCTGGAATAACATCAACAGCATGTACAGGAGGAACTGCAATAGCTGCATCAGGAACAGCAGCAATAACGAATGCAACAGCAACAGGAAAACCTTCTGGAACACAAGATGATTATTATTTACATGTTTGCGCAGTAGACGTTGCTGGAAATATTAGAAAAGCGTCTTCAATATATTATTATGATAATTATAGTCCAACATGTACAGTAGCTAAGACTAATACAGGTACTATTGATGGAGTAACAATAACTATAACAAGAACTGATAGTGGAGGAAGTGCTGTAACTGTACCATCAGCATATACGGGTGTAAAATCTACAGCTACTTACACATTATCGGATGCATTAGGACATACCGGAACATGTACGGGTGATGCAACTGTAACAAAAGTAACTCAACATAGAAGCAATACATGTAGTACTTATACATCTTGTCAACATGCAGATTGTTTGTGGAATTCATGCTTAACAGGATCAAATACATGTGTAGGGGGATATAATACATGCCAAACCGCTGGATGTGGTTGGAATCCATGCTTAACGGGATCAAATACATGTGTTGCAGGATATAATTCTTGTCCTGATAGTAGTTGTGGTGCCTGTCTTTCATATACATACGGAACATGGTATACTGCATCATCTTTTTCGGCTACTTCATGTAGTGCAGTGTCTAGGACTTATGCAGAAAACAATGGTCTAACTTGGTATAGAAAATGCACATATTTACCTGACATTAGCATGCCATGTGAATCTGGTGGAAAATGCTATGCAGTAGTAGAATATGGGCGTTCAAGAACATGTGTTTCTTGGCCTTCTTGCCCAAATGCTACTTGTACATGGAATACATGTTTAACGGGATCAAATACATGTGTAGGGGGAAATAATACATGTCAACATGTAGACTGTTTATGGAACTCATGCTTAACAGGATCAAACACATGTTCTGGGGGATATAATACTTGTGCAACACCAGCATGTGGATGTACTACTTGGGGAGGATGGACCGGATGGTCTACAACAGCTTGTACGGCAGCAACAAATCAAGTACAATGTGGCACAAGAGACATTTATAATTAATGGTATTAAAAGATAGATTAATCTATCTTTTTTTGTTATAATAAGGATGGTGATAATATGAAGGTCTTATGTATTGGAAATGCTGCTTATGATATAACATATTCAATGGATGATTATCCAATTGAAAACTTTAAATATAGAATGAAGAATAAATATGTTGGTGGTGGAGGGCCTGCATCTAATGCTGCATATTTACTTGGAAAATGGGGTACCAAAACTTATTTTGCGGGTGCTATCGGTGATGATACTTTAGGAAAGAAGATAATAAAGGAGTTTAAATCTGTAGGTGTATCTACTAAATATATTGAGATAGATAAAGGAAGAGATACTACTTTAGCTTTTATTTTACTTAATGAATCAAAAGGAAGTAGGACAGTATTTACACATAGAGAAGATACTTTAGTTTTAGACAAAAAAATTAAGGAGAACTTTGATTATATATTGATGGATGGTCAAGAATATGATGCTAGTATGTTTGTATTAGATAAAAATCCAAATGCTATTAGTATTATAGATGCTGGAAGAGCTACTGAAAAAGTAATAGAATTATGTAAAAGGGTTACTTATGTAGTCTGTTCAAAGAAATTTGCGGAAGATTATACTAATATGCGAATAGATATAAATAATAATGAATCAATGAATCAAGTGTTAGATATAATGCTTCAAGATTTTAAGAATGTTGTAATTACCTTAGAAGAAGCTGGTTCAATTTATAAAAAAGACGGAATATTTAAGTATGTTCCAAGTATAAAAGTTGAAGTCAAAGATTCAACTGGTGCTGGAGATTTGTTTCATGGAGCATTTACTTACTTTTTGTTAAACCATTATCCTTTTGATAGAATAGTAAAATTATCCAATATAACTGGAGCATTGTCTGTTACCAAGGTTGGAGGAAGGAATTCTGTACCTTCTTTAGGCGAAGTATTATTGGCAGAAAAAGAAAATGTTTAATGATTTAGTAACTACAAAAAACATACCTAAAATAGATCTTCATGGAGAAACTGCTGATATATCAGTGATATATTTAAAGAAATTTATTTTAGAAAATTATAAATTAAAGGTAAAATATTTTGTGGCAATTCACGGAATAGGAAAAGATATTATCAGAAAAGCTATATATGAAGAATTAAAAAACAATAAATTTGTCGAAGAATATAAGATGGATATGTATAATCCTGGGTGTACTATTGTAAAATTGAAACTACTTTAGGGAGGATTTTGTGAAAATTAAATGCACATTAAGAAATATATTTTACAAGAGTGATAATGGTTTTACTGTAGGAGTAATAAAAGTTAAAGAATCTGATAGTGATGAATTAATAGAATATATAGATAAAACTCTTACTTTTTCTGGAAATTTCATTGAATTAAATGAAGATTTTGATTATATATTTATAGGGGAATTAGTTAATCACCCTAAATATGGAATTCAATTAAAAGTTGATAATTATGAAAAATTAATGCCCGAAGATAAGAGTTCTATTATTGCGTATCTTTCTTCAGGAATATTTCCTAAAGTTGGATTAAGAACTGCAAGTAAGATAGTTAATACATTAGGCGATAATTGTATAGATATCATTATAAATAATTATCAATCTTTATTAATGATTCCCAGTATGAGTGAAAAGAGAGCAAAAGAAATATATGAAGTTTTATTAGAAGAAAAAATGAGTTATAAGGTAATTATCTATCTTCAAGAACTAGGTTTTTCGTTTAATCAAGCTACAAAAATTTATAAAAAATATACTAATGATACATATAATATAATAGAAAATAATATATATTTATTAGTAGAAGAAATAAAAGATATTGGATTTATTCAAGTTGATTCAATAGCATTATCAAATAATATTGATAAATTGGATGAAAGAAGAATAAATGCTTGTATTTTATATTCAATTAATACTATTTGTTTTAATACAGGAAATACTTATACACTAATTGAAGATTTGTATTTAAGTTTTATAAATATATTAAAGGCTAATATTGATATTGAATCATTAAAAGAATATTTAAACAATTTAATAAATATAAATAAAATAGTTCGTGAAGAAGATAGGTATTATTTATTAAATTATTATGATATTGAAAATAGAATTGCTAATAAAATTAATTATTTATTATTAAAGAAAAAAGATAAAATAAAAAACATTTCAAAAACCATTGATTTATTAGAAAACTTGTTTGGAATTAAATATAATGATATGCAAAAAAAAGCAGTTATTAGTTCATTAGAAAATAATATTACAATAATAACGGGTGGACCAGGGACTGGAAAAACAACAATAATTAAAGCTATAGTTGAAGCATATAAAAGTATTAATGAATATACTATGGATGATATAAACAAAAATTTAGTACTTCTGGCACCAACAGGTAGAGCATCAAAAAGAATTAGGGAAGCTACAGGTTTTTATGCTTCAACAATTCATAAATTTCTTAAATGGAATAAAGAAAATGATGAGTTTATGGTAAACGAAAACAATAAAAGTTATGCAAAATTTATTATTATTGATGAGACAAGTATGATAGATATATTTTTACTTGATAACTTATTTAAAGGTTTATTTGATGATATTAAACTGATATTTGTGGGAGACTATAATCAATTACCTAGTGTTCTTCCTGGTCAAATATTAAAAGATATGGTAGATAGTAAAGTAATTAATACTATTGAATTAAGAGATTTATATAGACAAAAGGAAGATTCATATATTGTTAATTTAGCTCATGAAATAAATTCAGGAAACTTAAGTAAAGAAGTATTTACGAAAAAAGCCGACTATAATTTTATTGAGTGTGATAGATATTCCATTGAAAGATTAATAGTTGATATTTGTAATAAATATAAAGAAAAAGGATACAGTGAAAAAGATATTCAGATATTAGCACCTATGTATAAGGGAATTAATGGTATTGATAATTTGAATTCTAAATTACAAGATGTTTTTAATCCAAAAAAAGATCAAATAGAGATATCTTTTTTAAACAATAAATTTAGAGAGAATGATAAAATATTACAAACAAAAAACATTTCTGAAAGCGATATTTCTAATGGAGATATTGGTAAAATTGAAAAAATAGATTTAGTAGATAATACTGTATTACTTGATTTTGATGGAGAAATTTTGGAATGCTCTAAGCAAGATTTAGAAAACGTTAAATTGGGTTATTCCATAAGTATTCATAAAGCACAAGGAAGTGAATTTGATATAGTTATAATTCCAATGGATACATCTTTTTCTAGAATGTTATATAAAAAATTAATTTATACTGCAGTTACAAGAGCTAAAAAATATTTAATATTAGTTGGAGAGAAAGAAGCTTTATTTAGTTCTATAAGAAATAAAGAAGAAATAGATAGGTTTACAGGTTTAAAAAATAGACTATTTAAAAAACAATAAATTGATGTATAATTATAATTAGGGTAAGGTGAGTGTAATGAATAAAACAAAGATAGTAGCAACGGTAGGTCCAATGTCTTCTTCAAAGGAAATGGTAAAAAAAATGATTCTTGCGGGTACAGATGTATTTAGAATAAATTTATCACATTCTTCATATAAAGATGCTGAAAAGGTATGTGCTCATATAAGAGCAGTGAATAGAGAATTAAATACAAATACAGGTATTCTTGTTGATACAAAAGGTCCTGAAGTAAGAACCGGAACAATTAATGGAGAAGTATTTATATCAAAAGATGATTTTGTAACATTGACTAGTAAGGAATGTTTTGGAGAGTTTGGAAACATACAAATAAGTTATAAAGATTTGTATAAAGATGTAAACATTGGAGATAGAGTATTAATTCACGATGGATTGATAGAATTAAAAGTAATCAACATAATTGATGAAGACATTAAATGTATTACCGTTCGTGGAGGACAATTAAAAAGCCATAAGGGTGTTAATATTCCTGATTCGCAACTTAGTATAGATTTTTTATATAAAGAGCATAAGGAAGATATAGAGTTTGCATCAAGAATAAACGCTGATTTTGTTGCGCTTTCTTTTGTTAGAAATGCTAATGATGTATTAGATGTAAATGATATGTTAATTTCTTTAAAAAATGAACATTTACAAATAATTGCAAAAATAGAGAGTAGAAGTGCTATTGAGGATATTGATAACATTATAAAAGTAAGTGATGGAATAATGGTAGCAAGAGGAGATTTAGGAATTGAGATATCCTTGGAATCTATTCCAAGTGTTCAAAAGAAATTAATTAAACAAAGTTATTTAAAGGGTAAGACATGTATTGTAGCAACAGAAATGTTAACTTCAATGGAATCAACTTCGAGACCTACTAGAGCAGAAGTATCCGATGTTGCTAATGCAGTAATAGATGGTGCTGATGCAGTTATGTTATCTGGAGAATCAGCTGTTGGACATTTTCCTATTGAAGCAATAGAAACAATGAATAGAATTATAGACAGTACTGAAAGCAATATGGATTATGATGAAATATTAATTAAACATACTTCGCATGAAAATAAAGATGTAACTACAGTAATATCTCATAGTGTTGTAGATGCTGCGAATATGCTAGGATCTAAAGCAATCGTTGCAACTACAATATCGGGATATACAGCAAGAAAGATTAGTTCACATAGACCTTGTTGTCCAATTATTGCAACTACTCCTAGAAGAGAAACAGCAACTTCTTTATCTCTTAATTGGGGAGTATTGCCTGTAGTTGTAAAAAAATATATGACTACTGATGAAATAATGAAAAACGCTATAGAAATAGTAAGTGAAAAATTTGTTTTGGAAAAGGGAGACAAAATAATAATTACTGGTGGTTTTCCAATGAAACAAAATAGATATACCAACTTTTTAAAAATAGAAGAAATTGAATAAATAATCGTCAAATATGATGATTATTTTTTTTTATTATGTTAAAATCAAATAAGTTATAGGGAGGTTTTGATGAATAATGAAAAAGAATATAGTGTATTGTTGGAGAGCTTTAGAAATTCATATTTTGTGAGAAGTATAAAATATCCAGAATTATTGGGATATGACAATAAAGAAGATAAACAATCAATTATTGACGAAAAAACACGAATAATACTAAATGATATTTCGTATAAAGATGGAAAATATTATTTAAGTGGTTTTTATAAAGTGGGAGAGCATGTTTTGGATTATTCTCAATTTTCTGATTATTATAATGAAATTACTAGAATAGGAACACATGGGAATTATGAATCAGTTGCATATTTTATTAATAATGATTTAATATTTGAAACAAATTATTCCGCATATAGAACTATCGTGGGTACTAATGAAGAATTATCTTCTATTCATAATAATATATATGATAAAAAAAGCTCTGTTGTTAATAATTTTATTGAAAAAGTAAGTGGAATTTTTGAAGAAGAGTTTATTTATGAACCTAATGAAGATGTTTATATTCATAAATCAAAAACTGTTGATGAAATAGAAACTTTAAAGTATGAATTAAAAGATGAAGATATTACATTGTTAAAATATAAACCGAAATCCGATTTTAATTTAGTTCCAAGAAAACAGTACTCAGAACTAAAAAACGAAAGAGATAGACTGATAAATAAAATTAATAGAGAAACAAAGGAAAACTCTAATAAAATAAAGAAAATATCTGATAATAAAGAATCAAAAGGGAAGAAAAACAGAACTAATAGAAATAGAAAGTATTAATTCTGTTTTTTAATTATTAATATGATATAATTTGTGTATATATATACTTATTAGGAAGTGATAAAATGCATGACAAATTAAAATTATTATTAGAAAAAATAAATGTTAAGGAAGAATACTATTCTTTTTTTAACGATGGAGTATTGGAAAAATTAAAAATATCTAAAAATAAAAAAGAATGGAATTTTATAATTAAATTAAAAGAGACAATTGATCCAATAGTATTTGATGAAACAAACAAATTATTAAAAAAGTACTATAAAGATGTTGATGCATATATAACATTTAAATATGAAAATGTATTAAATGAAAAAATTATTGATTATTATATATTTTTCTTAGAAAAACAAAAAAAATCTTATAAATCTTTATTAGATAATGCTATATATTTTGATGATAATAATATTATTATTGAAGTTACTAATAAAGTTGAAAACACAAAAATTAATGAAATATTTAATGATTTAATAAATTATTTTAAATTATCTGGTTTTGATTATAATTTGAAAGTTGTTTTAAATGAAAAAAAAAGTGTAGAAATTAAAAATGAAATAGATAAAGAAATAAAAGATAATTCGAAGGTTGAAAACAAGAAAAAAGAAATATCATTAATCTTTGGAGTTGAACCCAAAAAGAAAAGAAATTATTTAATTAAAGATATAATTGCGGAAGATAATGATGTTGTAATTGAGTCATATGTATTTGGAATCGATATTAGAGATATTTCTAGTAAAAATTTAAAAATAATTACTATAAAAGTATCAGATAATACAGATAGTATTTATTGTAAAATTTTTTCTAAAGATGAAAAAGAATCCGATTTGTTATTAAATAATTTAAAAGTAGGAGATTGGGTAAGAATAAGTGGTTATTCTAAAAACGATACTTTTTCTAAAGAACTTGTATTAAATGTAAGAGGAATTATAAAAATTAAACACGAAAAAGAAGAGATAGAAGATAATTCAACAAATAAAAGAGTTGAATTACATGCGCATACTTTTATGAGTCAAATGGATGGTGTAGTCTCAGTAAAGGATTTAATTAAAAGGGCTCATAAATTTGGACATAAAGCTATTGCTATTACTGATAAAAATTGTGTCCAAGCATTTCCAGAAGCTCTAAAAGTGGTTAAAGAAATAAATAAAAACAGTGAAAATAAGATTAAATTAATATATGGTGCTGAATTAATTGTTGTAGATGATGAGGTTGACATAGTATTTGGGAGTTCTGATTTAGACTTAATAGATAGTACATATGTAGTATTTGATGTTGAAACAACTGGTTTTAATGCTACAAGTGGGGATTCTTTAATAGAAATTGGTGCAGTAAAAATTAATAATGGAGAGATAACAGATTTTTTTGATGAACTTATTAATCCTGGAAGACCAATACCATCTAATATAACTAAATTTACTCATATTACTGATAATATGGTAAAAGATTGTAGGAATGAACTGGAGGTCACAAAAGATTTTAAGAATTGGATAGGGGATTTACCTTTAGTTGCGCATAATGCAAAATTTGATAAATCTTTTTTATCTAGTGTATATAATAGATATTATTTAGGAGATTTAAATAATGCAATAATAGATACTATGCAACTTAGTAGAATATTAAACCCTGAAGAACCTAAACATAATCTTTCTATAGTTACAAAAAGGTATGAAGTAGAATTTGATGAAGAATCACATCATAGAGCCGATTATGATGCAAAAGCTACTGCATTAGTATTATCAAAAATGTTGCTCAAATTAAGAGCAAGAGGGGTTCAAAAAATAGATGATTTAAAAAAACTTATGACCGAAGAAGACGTTTTTAAATTTGGTAATTTTTATCATATTTTGTTACTTGTTCAAAAACAAGAAGGAATAAAAAATTTATATAAATTGATATCTGACGCTAACACTAAATATTTACAAAAAACTCCAAGAATATTAAAGAGCGCTATAACTAATAATAGGGAAGGTTTATTGTTAGGAAGTGCATGTTCGGAAGGAGAGATATTTACTAGATCTAGAAGTTTAAGTAACGAGGAAATAAAAAATATTATGCAATTTTATGATTTTATTGAAATACAACCCTTAGAAAGTTATAATCATTTAATTCAAATGGGGGAGTTTTCTAATGAATTAGAATTGCAAAATCATATTGAAAAGATTATTAATATAGCTAATGAAGAAGGAATACTTGTTGTTGCAACTGGTGATGTTCACCATTTGGATAGAAAAGATAAAATATCTAGAGAAATAATAGTAAATCAAAAAGTTCCTGGTGGAGGATTACATTATTTAAATAAAAAAAATATAAGAGAAATACCTTCATCACATTTTAGGACTACTGAAGAAATGCTAGAAAGTTTTAATTTTTTAGATAAAAAATTAGCAAATGATATTGTAATAGAAAATACAAACAAGATAGCTGATTCAATAGATAATGTTAAGATAATTAAAGATGAAAAGGAACCATATACTCCAATATTTGAAGGTTCAAAAGAAGAAGTGGAAAAAATGGTTTATGATAATGCCCACAAAATATATGGAAATAAACTTCCTAAAATAGTAGAAAATAGAATTGAACAAGAATTAAAAGGGATTATTGGAAATGGCTATGATATTATTTATTTAATATCACAAAAGTTAGTAAAAAAATCAAACGAAGATGGTTATATTGTTGGAAGTAGAGGATCTGTTGGTTCTTCTTTTGTAGCAACTTTAATGGGAATTACTGAGGTAAATCCTTTACCAGCTCATTATGTATGTAGTAAATGTAGCGAATCAATATTTGAAGAAAATGGAAATCTATTAGGTTCTGTTTATCCTTCTGGTTATGATTTGCCAGATAAGATATGTAAATGTGGAAATATGATGAAAAAGGAAGGTCAAGATATGCCTTTTGCAACCTTTTTAGGTTTTGAAGGAGATAAGGTTCCTGATATAGATTTAAATTTTTCAGGAGAATATCAATCAAGAGCACATGATTATACTAAAGAATTATTTGGAGAAAAATATGTATATAGAGCAGGTACAATTGGTACAGTTGCGGAAAAAACTGCTTTTGGTTTTGTTTTAGGATATATGGAAGAAAAAGAAAAACATCTAAGAAAAGCTGAAGTAGATAGACTTGCTCAAGGATTAATTGGAGTAAAGAGAACAACGGGTCAACATCCGGGAGGAATAGTAATAATTCCTAATTATATGGAAGTATTTGATTTTACACCATATCAATTTCCTGCAGATGATCCTAAGTCAAAATGGTATACAACTCATTTTGATTTTGAAGCTATACATGATTATGTATTAAAATTAGATATATTAGGTCACGATGATCCAACCATGCTTAAAATGTTAGAAGATTCAAGTGGAATAAAGATAAATGATATTCCTTTTGATGATAAAGATGTCTATAAATTGTTTTCTTCTACTGAAAGTTTGGGAGTAACTAGCGAAGAAATAGAATGCGAAGTTGGAACACTAGGAGTTCCAGAATTTGGAACAAACTTTGTAATTGAAATGTTAAAAGATACTAGACCAGAAAATTTTTCGGAATTAGTAAAAATATCTGGATTATCTCATGGTACAGATGTATGGCTTAGTAATGCTAAAAATTTAATAGAAAATAATATTGTTGATTTTAAAGATGTAATAGGCTGTCGAGATGACATAATGGTTTATTTAATTTATCAAGGTTTAAAACCTAAAGAAGCTTTTGATATTATGGAATTTGTTAGAAAAGGAAAAGCATCAAAAGATAAAGAAACTTGGGAAAAACATGCTTCAACTATGAGAAAATCTAATGTTCCTGATTGGTATATTGATTCATGTCAAAGAATTAAATATATGTTTCCAAAAGCTCATGCTACTGCATATGTAATGATGGCTCTTAGAGTAGCGTGGTTTAAAGTACATCATCCAATTTATTATTATTCTGCATATTTTTCTATAAGAGCAACTGATTTTGATATTAAAACTATGATTAATGGCTATTCTTCTATAAAAGAAAAAATCAATATTTTAAAAGAAAAAGGATTTGAAGCAACAAATAAAGAAACTGCAATATTAGATGTATTAAAGAGTGCTTTAGAAATGACTGCAAGAGGCTTTAAATTTGGAAATGTAGATATATATAAATCAGATTCAACTAAGTTTTTAATTGATGAAGATAAAAAGACTCTTATTCCTCCTTTTATTTCAATAGATGGACTAGGAGATATAGTTGCAAGAAAAATAGTGGAAGAAAGAAATAATAAATCTTTTACAAGTATTGATGATTTTCAAAATAGAGGTAAAGTATCTCAAACAATTATTAACAATATGAGATTGATGGGTATATTAGATCAAATGCCAGAAACAAGTCAATTAAGTTTGTTTTGATATAAAATCCAATCTTTTTATTAAGATATAATTTAGGTGGTGATATTATGTATTTTAATTTAAATGACAATAGATATGAAATTGTTATTGAAAGAAAAAACAATAAAAATACTTATATAAGAGTAAAAGAAGATTTAAAAATATATATTTATACAAATAAAAGAACAAAAGAAAAAGACATATTTAAAATGATAGATGAAAATTATGATTCTATTGTAAAAATGATTGAAAAAGTAGAAAAAAAGAATAGATTTAAAGATAAAAATTATTTATTAGGTAATGAAGTTGATATAGTAGTATTGTCCAATCAAACACATCCTGAAATCTATAATAATAAATTATATATTAAAGATAGAAACAAAATAGATAAGTATTATAAAGAGATAGCGTTTTCAGTTTTTAGTGAAAGATTAAAATCAATACATAATGTGTTTGAAGAAAAGATTCCTTATCCAACTTTAAAAATAAGAAAAATGACTAGTAGATGGGGAGTATGTAATAGAAAAAATATTAGTATAACTTTAAATTTAGAATTAATAAAAAAGGATGTAAAATACATTGATTATGTTATAATACACGAACTATGTCATTTTTTAGAGTTTAATCACTCTTTAAAGTTTTGGAAATATGTGGAAAAATATTGTGGCGATTATAGATTTATTAGAAAAGAGATGAAGGAATAATGGTAATAAGTTCTACTGATAATTTTAAGATAAAAGAAATAAAAAAATTAAGTAATAAAAAATATAGAGATATATTGGATTTATTTATTGTTGAAGGAGAACATTTAGTTAATGAAGCATATAAAAGTGGATATTTAAAAGAAGTGTTATTAGTAGAAGATAGTAATTTTAATATAGATATTAATAAGACTTATGTTTCTAAAAAAGTAATGAAAAGCATTAGTATGTTAGAAAGCCCCTCAAATGTTTTGGGAATTTGTAATAAATTAAATGAGAGTAAAGAATTAGGAGACAATATACTAATATTAGATAATATACAAGATCCAGGTAACTTAGGAACTATAATTAGAAGCTCAATTGCTTTTAATGTTTCTTCTATTATTTTAAGTGAAGATACAGTAGATATTTATAATGACAAAGTAATAAGAAGTTCTCAAGGAATGATGTTTAACATTAATATATATAGAACTAATATAATAGAAAAAATAAATGAATTAAAAGATAAAGGATACTTTATTTATGGTACTGATGTAAAAGCAGGAATTGAACTTAAATCTATTGTAAAGAAAGATAAAAGTGTTATAATAATCGGAAATGAAGGACAAGGAATAAATGAAGATATAAAGAACTTATGTGATCAATTTATTTATATAAATATGAATAATAAATGTGAGAGCCTAAATGCTTCAGTTGCGACCTCTATTATACTATATTTATTTAATAAGGATTAAAGATGATATATATAGGTAAATATATAAATACACATGGTATACAAGGTGAAATCAGAATACTAAGTAATTTTTCAAGAAAAGATTTGGTTTTTAAAATAGGTAACATATTAATAATAGATAACATTAAATTTGAAATTACTTCATATAGGATTCATAAAAATTATGATATGGTTAAATTTAAAAATATTAATAATATAAACGAAATAGAATATTTAAAAGGGAAAAGTGTATATATAGAAAATATCGATGTTGATTATTTAGTGGAAAATTTAATTGATTATAAAGTATTGCTAAAAAGTATTGAATATAAAATTAAGGAAATAATAGAAAATAAAAAATATAAAATTATTGTGCTTAGCAATAATGAAATGATTCCTTTAGTAGATAATTTTATAGAAAAAATAGATAATGAAAATAAAATAATAATTGTTAGGGATGGTGTTGGTATATGAAAATTGATATTTTAACTTTATTTCCAAATATGTTTGAAGGATTTTTAACTGAATCAATTATAAAAAGAGCTATTAAATCTAATAAAGTAAATATTGAAATTAATAATATTAGAGATTTTTCAAAAGATTCTCATAAAAAAGTTGATGATATACCTTATGGGGGAGGATCAGGAATGGTTCTTATGTGTCAACCAATATTTGATGCAGTTAAGAGTATAGCTAAAGATAATTCGAAAGTAGTATTGTTAACTCCTCAAGGAATTCCTTTTAATCAAAAGATGGCAGAAAATTTATCAAAAGAAGAACACCTAATATTTATATGTGGACATTATGAAGGATTTGATGAAAGAATATTATCTATATGTGATATGGAAATAAGTATAGGAGATTATGTTTTAACAGGAGGAGAATTACCATCAATGGTGGTAACTGATGCTGTAGTTAGATTAGTAGATGATGTAATAGAAAAAGAATCCCATGAAAAAGAATCTTTTGTAGATGGTTTGTTAGACTATCCTACCTATACTAAACCAAGAGTTTTTAAAGATTTAGAAGTGCCTGAAGTACTACTATCTGGAAACCATAAAAACATAGAATCTTGGAGAGAAGAAGAGAGAATTAAAAAAACGGAAGAAAAAAGACCCGATTTATTAGATAAAGGGAAATTTAAATTATATAAAAATAATGAAGATATTAAATTATTAAATTTGGAAGATTTAAAAGGATATTCTTTTCACCCTAAAAATAACGCAAAAAGAACTGATATAATCCCTGTTACTAATATGGAATTAATGTTCCAAAAATTTAAAAAGAATGTTGCAAAAACTAATATTGATAAGAAAATTTTAACATTAATAAAAAGTTCAATACTATTTTTCGAAGAAGATTCCAGCGAAGATAATGCAATAATAGTATTGGGAGAAGCCGAAAGGTTAAAAGCTTTAATTAAAAATTATGAGAAGATTCTTGATAAAGAATATAGAAAAGAAATAGAAGAGAAAATTAATATGTTAATTCAAGAAATAAAGATAGAAATGATTTCAAGCAAAAATAAAGAAGAAGAAATAGAAGAGAAGCAATCAAGAAGTAGATAGATAAAGAGAGGACTTAATATGAAATTGTATTATAAAAGTGCTGAAGAAATAGAAGTTTTTAAATTAGAACCCAAACCTTCTGCAATTTGTGAATATAAAATTGAAGAACTAAATATAAATAAACCAAAATTTTTTTATGCGTTTTCAGATGAATGCCCAGAACCTTTAAATTTTTTTACTGTAAATGCAAGAAAAGGAGAATCAATTGAAGAAGAAATAATAAATTCCTCTTCAAAAAATTATTTATTTGAAGAGGAAAATATTGATTTAGAATCTTTTATTATTAATTATTGTAACTCTATGTTTGATAGTAAACCAATTCAACTTGTAAGAAAAAATAGAACTAAAGAAATTCTTTATAGATTATTGTTGACAGAACCTTTTTATCGTAAAAATATAATGAAAGGAATTGTCGATTTGCCTAAATCTATATTTTTATTAAATTTACTTGAAAAAGGGGATTTTTACCAATTAGCAGACGAAGATATTTCTGAGCAATTGAAATTATTTTATTTACAATCAATTGATAGAGTAAATATAGAATCATTAGAAAAAATATATAATTCTGGTTTAGTTCCTGGAGCTATGAGGTGGACAGATGAAAAAATCAGAATATCGGGACCAATACTTGAAAAAATAAAAAAACTTGCATAATTAATATAATTATGTTAAAATCAAAATCGTGAAAAACACTGATCCGCTCAAAATGAAGATCAATGTAAAGAAAAGGAGAAACGTATGAATGTAGTTGATTTAGTGTCTAAAAAGCAAATAAATCCGAATGTTCCTGAATTTAGAG
The DNA here is from genome assembly GCA_964609995.1 of uncultured Muribaculaceae bacterium. GTDB lineage: Bacteria > Bacillota_I > Bacilli_A > RF39 > UBA660 > JAAYGD01. The sequence continues at coordinate 2,882 of CAZSTI010000015.1, read as the reverse complement.
TTGGTGATACTGTAAAAGTAAACTATACCATAATAGAAGGAGAAAAAGAAAGAATTCAAGCTTTTGAAGGGGAAGTAATTGCTAAAAAAGGAAGAGCTGCTGAAGAAACTTTTACTGTAAGAAAAATGTCTTATGGTATTGGTGTAGAAAGAGTATTCCCTGTTAATTCTCCAAGAATAGCAAGTCTTGAAGTAATTAAAAAAGGAAAAGTTAGAAGAGCTAAACTAAACTTTCTTAGAAACAAAAAAGGTGAGTATAAAATTAAAGAAAGAAACTAATAAGGCTATGCCTTATTTTTTGGAGTGATTATGAAAAAAAATATAAAGAAAGAATTAATAGAGTATTTGATTATAATATTAGTGGTTTTATTTATAAGGTTTTTTATAATTACTCCAATTAAAGTACAACAAAAATCAATGTTTCCTACTTTAAATCCTAACGATATTATGATTTTAGATAAAGTTAGTTTAAAGTTGGGTAAACTTGAAAGATTTGATATAGTAGTTATTAAATATGAAAATGAATATTTAATAAAAAGAGTAATTGGTTTACCTGGAGAAATAGTTGAATATAAAGAAGGTGAATTATATATAAACAATATACAAATTCCCGAAACATTTATAAGAGTTAATACTGCGGACTTTAAACTCGAAGAAAAAATAAAAGATAATAATTATTTTTTAGTTGGAGATAATAGAAATAATTCCACTGATAGTAGAATCTTTGGTTTAATAGATAAAAAAAACATAATAGGAAAAACCAGTTTAATAATATTCCCATTTAATAGATTTGGATTAATAAAATAAATCAATTTAATTGATTTTTTTTTATTGTAAAATTTTTATTCGAAATGAATCTCTAGTTTTCAATATTTTGGTATATATTCTTGTATTTAAATAAATTATTATAATATTAGCATATTAATAAAATATGTTATAATATTTATAACAATAGAGGTGTATATGAATAAAAAGGGATTTACTTTAGTAGAATTGCTAGCAGTAATAATAATTTTAGGAATGATTTTATTGATTGCAGTACCAAGATTAACAGGTGTTTCAGATGTAGCAAGAAAAAAAACATTGGAGATTTCTGCTAAATCTTTGTCTTCAGAATTAAAAAAAGCATATATACAAGATAATTTTGAAATTTCAGAGGCAGGAAAAACCTTTACAATTGAAGGAAATTCGTTTTTAGGAGACTCGCTTGATGTTACGGGAGAGCTTCCTGATACAGGCAAATTATATGTAGATCCAGAAGGAAATGTGGCTTTAACTTTAACTAAAGGAAGATATTGTGCAGTAATGACTCTTAATGGTGAAGTTGAAGTATTTGAAGATCTGTTAATGTGCGAATTAGGATTTTCTCAAATTACTTTAATAGGAGATAATCCATTATATGTTAGGCAAAATACAGTTTATGTACCAACTTCTTATGTAGAACCAGGATTTGTTGCGATAGATGAATATGGCGGAAATAGGCCGGATAAAGTAACGGTTACGAATAATATAAATATTAATACAGTAGGTACTTATACAGTTACCTATGTTTTAAAGAGCAATTTAGGAGTAACGATAGCTACAGAAACAAGAACAGTAATAGTATATGATGGAATACCACCGATGGTAACAACAGCAACAGTAGCAAGTAATAATACAACAAATAATAAGTATGCAACAAATGGAAATATAGTAACATTAAATATAACATTTACAAAGAGTGTAACAAATCCAACAGTAACAGTAGGAGGAAGACTAGCAACAGTAACAGGAAGCGGAAATACAAGAGTAGCAACATATACAATACCAGCAGGAGAATCAGCATTAGCAGAAGGACCATTAAACGTAAATATAAGTAACTATTATGATATATGGAACAATTTAGGATTAGAACAAACAAATGTAACAAGTGGAGGATTAGTAACATACGATAGAACAACACCAACAATACCAACAATAGCGTATACGAATGGATATATAACAGGAACAACACAAAGTGTAACGTTTTCATCAAGTGATACAATATCAGGGATAATAAATTATACGGTTTATAGAAGAAATGCAACAATGACTACAGGAATATGTGGAACATATGGAGCATGGGGTAGTTTAGGAGTACAAGCGAGTCCGTATACATCAACAGTAGCAAGTGGAAATTGTTATCAATACTATGTAGTAGCAAGAAATAATGCTGGATTATCAACATCAAGTACAACAAACCCAACAGGAGTAACAAGAGTAGATATAACAGCACCAAGCGTACCAACATTAACAGTAAGCGAAACGTGGACAAGTGCAGCAAGCGTAGCAGGAACAATAGGTGGAAGTATAGATGGAGAATCAGGAATATTAAGATATGAATATAGTATGAGCGGAGCAACAACATTAGGATGGACAACAGGAGCATCATTTACGGTAACAAATGCAGGACAAACAACAGTAACAGTAAGAGCAATAAATGGAGCAGGAACAGCAAGTACAACTACAGCAAAAGTAGTAAAAATAGATAGAACAGCACCAACAAGTGTAGCAATATCATATTCAAATGGATATATAACAAGTACAATACAAAGTGTAACCTTCTCAGCAGCAGATGTAGAATCAGGAATGGCAAACTATACAATATATAGAAGAAGTGCAACATTAAGTGGAGGAACATGTGGAACATATGGAGCATGGGGTAGTTTAGGAGTTCAAACAAGTCCATATACAGCTACAATAGTGAGTGGAAATTGTTATCAATACTATGTAACAGCAACAAATAATGTTGGATTATCAACATCAAGTACAACAAGCCCAACGGCAGTAACAAGAGCAGATACATCATTACCAGTATGTGGAACATGGACACCAAATCCAAGTCCATGGAAAGCAAGTGGAACA
>CAZSTI010000014.1:0-21271 GCA_964609995.1 uncultured Muribaculaceae bacterium | reverse complement strand
CTCTTATGCATGTTCCATCTGGAGTGTCATAATCATCTCCAAATACTTTCATCTTATCTCTTTTTCCTAGTATAGTTTGAGTTACAATAGGAATCAAATGAGTTAAATTATCTTTATCTAATCCAATTTCTAATGATTTATCAGCCCCTGCTACATTAAAATATCTAAATATACAATAATTCATATTATATGCATTGCATACCCACTTAATCATGTTTTCAGTAGCTAGTTTAGAAGCACCATAAGGATTAATTGGCAAGGTGTAATCATCTTCTTCACATATAGGTTTAATTGGTTCTCCGTATACAGCAGCAGTACTACTAAATACTACATTTTTAACACTATGTCTTATCATAGCATCTAACATCAATCTTACACCTTCTACATTATTATAATAATACTCTAAAGGCATACTTACACTTTCTGGAACAATTAATTTAGCTGCAAAATGCATTACAACATCTATATTATTTTCACTACTAAATACTTTATCTAAATCCTCTTTTTTAGTAATATCTCCAAAATAAAACTTAGCACTCTTATGTACCATTTCTTTCTTACCTGTTGATAAATTATCCATTACTATTACTTCGTTATTATCTCTAATAAGTTCATAAACAGCATGACTTCCGATATAACCCGCACCACCAATAACTAATACTTTCATTAGACCTCCAATTATTAATTTGATTATATCACAATTATCTTTATTCAACTATTTTTCTTAAATTACTATAATTATTCAAATTAAAAGGTTCTAATTTTAATTTTTTTATTGTTTTATCCTTAATATGAGAATAATATCTATCAATATAATTTTTCTTAATAAAATCATTATCTTCAAACAAATAATTCATTAATAAATGTACTTTGTTTTCTGAGCTTTCTTTTTTACTCATAATATCGTGTACATTTGACTCAATATTTAAATTATTTGAAATATCCTTTGAATATCTAATTAAAGATCCAAATAATATAATATTTTTATGCCAATCATCATATTCTAAAGTACCATTTGGAATTCTAAACTCTATTGTGTTTTTATTTTCCATTCCAATATTTCCTAAATGTAATCCTATTTTCTTAAAATATTTATTTTCTTCTATTATTTCTAATATATCTTCTATTAAATTATCGCAATCATTATAGTCTTTTACTTTAGTATTAATACTATTTACCATGGGAATAATAGAATTAGCATAATTACTTGCAATTGTTCTTAAAGAATCTTTTTCACTATTTGAAATCATATATAATTCTTTTTCAAAAAAACTATATAGTAGTATTAAATTCAATAAATTTTTTGAATTATCAAAATAATCAAAACCATAATGTATATGTCCACCACATTTTTGAGTGACTCCAAAACCATTATATTTTAAAAAAGTACATACTTTGTGTATTTGAGATAAATCATCTTTATTATATTTTAATGGAGGAGATACTATTTCAAATCCTATATCATTTATACAAATTTCTTTTTTAGTTACCCATTCTTTGTATTTTAAATTATTTAAAAACATAGAATGATTTTCTCCTACTGTTTCAATTTCAATCCCAAAGGTTAAGTTTTCTGGAAATATTCCTTTTATAATATTACTATTATCATTATTACTATATAATTCTTCAATACCCCTTATTTTTTTTAATTCCTTTTTAGTGTCATTTAATATTTTCCCTTTTAATTCATTAGATTTTAAATATTCAATATATAAAAATTTATACTCATATTTTTTTAATGAAGACAATAATAAATATATATTATCTTGAGATTTTTCTTCCAATATTAAATTCAATTTATAACTATCATCTTTAATTTTTCCGATAATTATTTTTTTCTCTTCATTATTAATTGATTCTCTATATTTTTTATAGTAATATCTATCGTCATTATTTAATAAGCCATTATTAATATACATGTTTATTCTCTATTTTGTTAAAGTCTTAGCTTTATTTAATTTTTCACTAGTGTGAAGAACAAACTCTTGAGTTCCATTATTATATGTAGAATAAAATAGTGTTTTATCAGTAACTGATTTACTTATAGAATTTGTTGGTAATATAAATAGAGCATTATATATATTCTCATCAAATTTTTCTTTAATATAATCCAAAGAATTAACAAGTCTTTCTTCTTCTTCATTTAATTCTCTATTTAAATATATATCAAAGTTATTTATGTCTTTAATTTGACTAGGTCCAATATATTCTATTTTTTCTTTGCTTTCTATATCATAAAAACCCATAAATATTGATGGATTCCCATTATAATTTCCCATTATAAAATATTCATCAACATCAAAAAACATCTTAAGACCAACCGCAATTTCAAATGTATAACTACCTATTGGTTTCATAAAAATAACCTCCCAAACTTTTATAAGATTTTATACTATCATAATAAAAAAGAAAAAGCAATTATTCTCTTTCTTATTAAAAATATTATATGTACAAAAATCTACTATTTTCTACATTAATAAATTTAATTAATAAAAAAAGCAATATCAAATGATACTACTTTTAATTAATTTATGTTTATCACCTTGTCTAATATTTATTATTTCAATATCTGGTTTATATATTGAATTTATAACTTTTTTAAGTGCTTTTACTTTATTAGAATCAGCACATTTTGTAATACCATCGCTTATTAACAAGGAAGTGTTTTCTTCAGTCCAAGTTCCATATGAACTCTTTTGAAATACCTTATTATAAGGTCCAACAATTCCAGTATGATTCATAATAGGTCTTAATATTTTTGGAGTTAATCCACCATGATTATGACCTGATAGTATTAAATCAAAATACTTTAATACTTCAAACTTATTTACTATTATTTCATTATTTTTTATTAACCTATTAGGACTATGAGATAGCAATATATTTAATGAAGATTTTTTTAATTTACTACAATCTATTTCACTTAATACTCTATAAAATTCCACCTTAGATTCTCTATCATCTCTATTTTCATACCAAAAAGAATCCATATTTAAAGCAGAAAAATTAACCTTACCATCAGAATAACTTTCAAATACATCTCTTAAATATACTACATTTGATATCTTATCTACTAATTTAAAAAAATTAGAATTAATACTAGTACTCCAAGGATATTCATTACCTTTATCATACCTAACCATATCATGATTTCCTATAGATATAATTGTTTTAAAAGAATTAGATATTTCATTTAACCAAATTACCATGTCTCTTAAATCATCATTTGTTTTATCTAATAAATCACCTACAATACATATATAATCAGGGCCTATTTCATGCATCTTATTTAATAAATCACTTAATATATCTTTATTATAATGTATATCAGAAATAGATAATATTTTTTTATTATCTACTTTTTTATTAACAACTAAATCATATTCATTAGTCCTAATTTTCACATGTCCCCCATTATATTATTATTTTATCAATCCCTTAAGTTATTATAACATAGAAAAAACAATACTTCCCAATCTATCTTATTATCTCTTCTATTTTCTTTATTATAAATTTTGAATAATTTTTATCTTTTTCGTTATTCATAATATAAAAATGAACATATGAGTTAACAATAAACCAATTCAATTTTTGGGGGGTCATAAGTACCCAATTGTTTATACCCTTCTAAAAACAAATCAACTTCTTTTTTAGTTTTCATAAATTTTTGGGTTTCTCTTTTTATAATTGACCACGCAATATCTTGTTCTTTCGATCCCATCCCAGAATATTCCCAATCAAGTATTCCAATTATACTGTTATTTTTCCATAATATATTAGCATAATGAAAATCCCCATGAATAAAGGTGTCATAATTCTTTTCAAATTTATTATCATTTAACCACTTAATATATTTGTTAATATTTAGATTTTTTGTATCAATTGGAATATCATTTATTTTTCTTTCTTTTATCTTATCTGTTTTATAATCAAGGGAATGAATTACCGCCAGTGTCTTCCCATATTCTATTAAACAATTCTTATCAAAATTATCTATTTGTGATAATCTTAGACCATCAATATTATCAGTTACAATATAATAGAGATTATTAATATTTCCATAATCTAATACTTTTGGAATAGGCAAATCAATTTTTAATTCATTAAGTTTTTTTATCTCATTTGAAACATTAGTTTTATCATTTCTTTCAATTTTTAAATAAAATGTCTTTTCTTTTCCCCTATACGTTCCTAAACATTTGTAAACATCATTTCCAGCATGAGGATAACTCAATATTTCGATTATAGTTATGTTTTTGAATTTAATAGAGTAAGGATCAATTACACCTTCTCTCCACTTATCTATATTCATATACCTCCTTTATTTTTGCATCAATAAATAATATTATTATAACAAAAAGAGATTAATAATATTAATCTCTTTTTAGTTCAATTATTTTAACTATAATATCTATTAATCCTCTTATATGATAATAATTAGGATTGTTCATATTATTGATTTTGTTATCCGTTATTAGTAAATCATAAAAAAAATTTAACTTTATTTAATTGATAACACTTTTTCTTTATACTCTAATATTGAAGTTTGAATATTTGATACACTTTGGTCAATAAGTTCATTTGCATTTGTTGTATCTATTCCTTCTATATTAGGATACTCAGGAGTTCTAACTTGTATATAAGTAGGTGCAGTTTTTATTTTTGTTTCATTTAATAGAAATCTAGAATATTGATCAAATTGATTAACTCTTAGGTTTAGTAATTCGAATTCTTTATTGTATTCTTCCTCTCTTTTTTCTTCATTAGAACACGCAAAATTAGCCATTTTAAATGATATTTCTTTGCATTTTTCATCTACTTTCCTTAATGTTTCAAAATCTAATTTTCCTTCCGGAATAGAGCACTCCATAATTTTTTCTAAATATATTAATTCATATATATCATTTGAATGAGACATAAGTTCTATAATGCTTATATAAAAAGATCTTAGTTTTGCTAGATTATCAAGATAACCTAAATGATTTTTTTTCATAATAACTCCTTGATTAGTTATTATACTACAAAATAAAAAAAAGGAAAAAAATTCCTTTTTAATTATTCTTGATGTAATCTCTTTCCTTGGCCATTTCCCATACCATTACCTAATCTTTGACCAAATCTAAGATTGTATTTTTGTCCTAATTTTTTAGAACCAGTACCATCACAATTTTCTAATTGTGATTTAATTTCTTCTGAGGTCTCTTTATCAAGTTCTCCATCTTTAACCATTTGATCTATTACTTGAACTTTGTTTTCTAAAGTATTATTTGGGTTTGTTGGAGTTCTTGAAGTCTCTGCATTAACTGCAGTAATTGTAAGTGCTGATACTAATATACTTGCTACTATAAAATATACTTTTTTCATAATATTTCCTCCTTTCTATGTTAATAGTATAATTTCAATGTGATAGAAATATGATAATTTAAAATTCAATCCAAAATTTTGTAAATTTATTAATTTTAGTGTCAACTCCATATTTTAAATTGTGTTTATCTAAAATTGTTTTTACTATATAAAGACCTAATCCATTTGAAGTCTTACTATTATGTGTTGTATAAAATTTATCAAATATATGTGTTGTATCTTCTATTCCTTTACCATGATCAATTATTTCTAAGTGATTATTATCAATATTAATAATAATAGTATTATCTTTTCCAATATGATTTATTGCGTTTATAATCAAATTATAGATTACTTGTTCAATTTTATTTTTATCTACATTTGATAACAGTTTATTGCTTTTAAACTCTATAATTATCTTTTCCTCTTTAATTATTTTATCTAATCTATCTATTACTTTATTTACTATTTTTGAAATATCTGTTTTTTCTAATTTTAAATAATTATTAGAATCTAATTTTGATGTTTCCAGCATATTGTTTATCATTGAATTTAAATTGTCAACTTCATTAATAATTTTATTTAATTTTCCATCTCTATTTTTTTTATTACTCTTAATATCTCTTATTACTTCTGAATATCCTTTTATAATTGTTAGTGGTGTTTTTAAATCATGACTAACATTCGCTATTATTTCTTTTTGTAATTTGTCTTTTTCATTTAATTTTTTTGTTGTATCGTTTAAAGTGTTGGATAATTCATGCAATTCTAAATATGCATTTTCATCAAACTTAATATCAAAATTTCCCTTACCTAATTCTTTTGATTTTTCATTTATAGAAATAATAGGTTTAGATAATTTATTAGATAATCTTATAGAAATATATATTGCAATTATAATAGATATAAACATTACAAAAACTAATTGTCTTCCAATAATTGATGTAGTAGATTCTATTGGATCTAATTTTGAAATAAAAATTACAAAATAATCTCCGATTTTGTTTCCATATAAATTATATCTAGAGTCTAATCTAATTAATTCAATATCCTTATCTATTTTATTAAATCCTGAAGATATTATTTCATTATTAATTCCTTTTTCCACACCCCAAGGTAATAGATTATAGGATTCATAAACCAATGTATTATTTTCATCAAAAATATAAATATATAAGTCATTTGATTCCGCTATAGAATCAATTTTATTTTTGTCTTCTATATTATATATTTGATTAAAAGCTTTTTTTATATCATTCTTTCTAAATAAATTATAACTGCTTTTTAATAAAACTATTTGAAAAAACCAAATAGTTATTACAAAAACTATAATTAATAACAAATAATTCTTAATTAATTTTTTATTTAAACTATCACTCAAATCTATAACCTTCTCCCCTTACTGTAATAATATGTTTATTATATTTTCCAAGTTTCTTTCTAATCATCTTAACGTGAGTATCTATTGTTCTATCAGTACCATAAAAATCGTTTCCCCAAACATTATTTAATATAGTGTCTCGATTTAATAAAATATTTTTATTATTAACAAAATAATCTAATAATTCATATTCTTTTAAAGTCATATTAATTTCTTTATTATCAACATATATTTTTTTTGAATTTCTATCTATTGTAATTCCTTCAATTTTATATATATTGGAGTTTCTTTTTGTCTGTATAACTTTTAGTCTAGCCATCAACTCTTTAGGACTAAAAGGTTTAGTCATGTAATCAACAGCACCAGACTTAAATCCTTCTAATTTATCATCAATTTCACTCTTAGCAGATAGCATTAATATAGGAATATCTATTTCAAGCAATATCTTTTTTGCGATATCATATCCACTCATATCTGGAAGCATTATATCTAATATTATTAAATCAACTTCATTTTCTTTGAGCGCTCTAAAAGAACTCAAACCATCGTGTGCTTCAATTACAATATGTTTTTCAAGAGATGCATATTCTTTAATAATTTTTCTAATATTCTTATCATCATCAACTACTAGTATTTTCATTGACATCACCTCTAATTAATTATAAGGACAGAATGTGATAGAAATATGAAAATCTATTTTTTATTTAATATTTTAGCAGTTTTCATTATTATAGTATCTTTTTGTTTTAAAGCTATATCTTTTCCCCAAGCTTTTAATCCTATAGTAAGAGACGCTACAATACTGGTAATAATTAATAGTACAACTGTGTGATTTAAATCATAGTTTGTTGATATATTATTGGATACTACAACCGTTGCAGTACCACTCATTATATTACAAACATCTCCAATAACGTCGTTACATATAGAAGATACTTTTGCTGAATTTTTTATTAGATTTTTTGCGGTATCTGTACTCTTTATCTTCTTAGATGCCATCGCATGAAATGATCTATCAGTAGCGGATGCTACAGCTACTCCTATCATATCAAATAATACACCAAGCAATACAAATGCGAGTATAATAAATATTCCTATTATTAATCCAGTTTTAGATAAAACAAAATCTGATAAAATAGAAAAAACTATTGTAATTGTGAATGATAAAAAAGTAACAAAAAGTACCCATTTATATCTATTTTTTTTCATATATACCTCGATTTAAATATTATCACGTTTTGTAATTATTGTAAATTTATATATATTATGTTAGTATAAAAAACAATTTGTGAGGGATAATGTATACTTGGAATATAGATATAATTGAGAAAAATAAAATTAGATTATTAAACAACAATAATAGACATGCTAAAATAATTTTAGATAATTATGATTTTATTTATGATTTTATTGAAGGAAATCCAGTAAATTCCATTGAATATTGCAATAAATCAGATGAATATTTTTTAAGCATTGCAAAAACAGAAAATGAAAATATGAAAAAATCAAATATATTAAATTCTAATATTTTTCAACAATTACTAAATCAAAAAGAAAGAAAATACAATTGTAATTCAATTATAATTAATCATGATTATTCTGAAAATCAAGTAATAGAATCAATAGATTTGTTTATTAAAAAAATATTTACTAGTGATCCTAATTTAGTAAGTAATTTAACTATGAATAAAGAAATTTTATTAAAAAAAGATTATTTTGAAAAAGGAATTTATATAAAAGATTCAATTAATCAAAATAACTATATTGGAGTTATTTCTCCAAATATTGAATTTATGAGTTATATATTAGTTCATGAACTGGGTCATTATATTCAAGAAAAAAAGGATTTAAAAGAATTAGCAAATAACGAAACTTTTCCATTTTTATTGGAATTATATTATTATAAGTTTTTAAATAAAAAAAATGAAAATAATACTTTTCTTCAAAAAAGATATATCACAGATATTAATTATGAGTTATCTTTATTAAAAACATATTTTGATATATATAACTCTAATAGCGATGATTATAAAATAGAAAGATTAAAAGAACAAAGTAAGATGGGTCCTCTATTATATTTCCATGAAACAACTTTTTATTGTTTGGGTAAATATAAAGCAATAGATTGCTTTAGAAAAACAAAAAATATTATAAAAAATATAGATGATACTCTAATAAAAAACAGTAAAATAAGAACATTAGAACAATTTGTTAATTCAACATCTCAAGATGTTTTTTGTAATGAAAATGAAGAAATAGTTAAAAAGTTGGTGAAATAATGGATAATAAAACATATTATAAGGTATTTACAAAAGAATTAAAATCATTGGGTTTAAGGAGAAATCCAAACATTTTAACCTTTATTCCTAATGAATGGTATTATTTGGAAAAAGATCAAATTAAAGAAGGTCAAAGTGATTTTGGAGGAATTTGGGTGTGTAGAGGTATTGGAGGCGCTAATACATTAACTAACTACATGTTAAATAAGCACAATATTGAAACTAGAGCTTTTATAGTATTGATTGATAATATACTTTACTCTAATTCCTATAGATTAAAAACTAATGGAATATTTTTAAAAGAAGAAATTGATTTATTATCAAAAGTAAAAGAAAAAATATTAATGAAATAAAAAAAAGAAGTTTATACTTCTTATTTTTATGTGGTAATCAAATAAAGAAATATTGCGTCTTAGGTCAAGTAGGTTTTCCCCTATTCTTACATATTGTTACCAATCTGCGGTTCCCCTTTAAAAGAATAGATATAGTATTACTACATATATGACTTGATTGCCACTTAGTACACACTTTAATCTTTAATTGATATCTGGCCTAGGAATTTTCTTCAAAGATACTTATTTATAGTCTGTTTTGCAAATATAATTTCATATAGTAATAACTTAATAAGTTTGGCCTAAACTTAGAAAATCTATCTATAATTCCATATATTCGCTCAAGGCAAGCTACACTATTCACAGCTTTTCACCGCAAAATAGGTTTAATCTCAAGTCGTATATAGTCTTAAATTCATAAGCTATACACAATCGTGAGTCTCCGAGAATATAGGGTCCTCTTACATATGCCATTATGATGGCCCTTTATTCAAATCTTCCAGCAAAAACCCCAAACTGGGCGTATAGAGGCAATCACCAGAAGTTTCACAGTTGTGCTCTTTAAACAGGTCTAATTGAACCCCGTTTTTCAAAATAAGTAATCTACTAGGATACAGCACCACGATATAGATATTAACATATTTTTAATGTTTTGTAAAACATTGACAAAATGTAATATTGATATATTATATACTTAGAAAAGAGGAACTATGTATAGATGGAATGAAGATAAAATAAAAAATAGATTTTTTGATATTAAAAAATTAATTTGGGCTTCTAACAATATAGATGAAGCTATTTACTTAATAAACAATTTATCAATTTATGACAAACTAAATAAAATATTAAATAATACTTTTGAAAAAGAAGATAATGTAAAATATGATACTTCAGCTTTTATTGATAATACTAAAAATAATATGGATCTAAATGACGATACCTATCATTCATACGCAATTGAAAGTATTTCTAACTTTTTAAAACAATTTAATCAAAAATATTATGAGTTTTTTTCTGAGTTAATTGAAAAAAATAGTTTCCATTTAATTAGAAATGAAAAAGAAAATTATAGTACCCACTTTATAGATGACTTAAAAAAAGAATATTTTATATATGTAAACTCTAATAATATAGAAAACGAGAAAATAATGCTCATTAGAGAATTTGGATATGCATATCAAGTTCATATTGATGAAAATAAACATTGCCATTCGTATAAAGTTCTTAATAGTGATAAAAAATTTGGAGAAGATGCAATTTTATTAATAGATGCATTCCCTACTTTTTTAGAATTATCTATGTTGGATTTTTACTATAGAAAATCAAATGAAGAAATAACCAGCACTATTACAAATTTTATAGAAAACAAATTATTATTAAATAAAGAAATAGCATCAGATGAAAATTTTTTATATTCTAAAGAAGAGAAGGAACAAATACCAAAACAAATAACATCAAACTATTGTGCTTTGTTTATGTTTTCAAATAATTTAATCGATGTTTCTTTTAAAAGAGTAGATGATTTTTTAGAAAATAACCATGGAACTAAGGGAAGTATATTGTGGAACATTGCCAATAATAATGATGAGGGAATAGATCAATATAAAGAACATATATTAAAAGAAAGAGCATTAAGACCTTGAGAGAAGAAAAAATATTAAAATTATTTGAAAAAAGAAAACAAAAACATCCGGACTTTTACAGTAATCAAATAAAAAGAATTGTAAAAAATATAAATGGATTTGAGTGTAAAGAAAGTGAAAAAGAATTATATACTTATAATAATAGAGATGCGATTAATATTATAAGAAATTTTTTAAAAGAATTAGATCCAAAAATGTTAAATGTTTTCAATAATATGATTAGTAAAGATGCAGTAATTATAGAAAACGATCTCAATAAAGATGAATCAGGAATGTTCTTTTTCGATTTAATTAAAACACAAAATATAGACTTATTTGAACTAGTTAGAAAAGAACAAAATGAGTTTCATAATATTTTTGTAAATAGCCATAGCTTCGAAAGTTTACTTCATATGCTTTCTCATGAGGTTGGGCATGCAATAGATTCCCATTTTTCTAGCAATTATAATATTGAAGAAAAACTAGAAACAGAAACAATTTCTCAATTGTTTCCAAGGTTATTAATTGATTACTTAAATAAAGAATACCCAAGATTAGATATTTCTAATGAAGAGAAAAAAAGTTGTAATTTAGTTTTCTCGGGATTAGAAGAAATAGAAGATTACACTAATTTATTCTTATATAATGATTATTCAAATATTAGTAAGAAAAAATTCTTAGAAGATTCAAAAGAGTTTGAATATAATTTAGTATACATATATTCTTATTTATTATCTGATGAATTATATAAAGAGTATATACAAACTAATTCTTTAATAAATATATACAAAATGATTGAATTGTCTCATAGTAATTATAATATCGACAACATATTAAAAGAATTAAACTTTAATAAACATAGTATTGGCACAAAAAAGAAAATATTGGAAATAAAAAAAAGAATTAATTAATATATTCTTTTTTTTAAAACTTAAAATTTCCATTTTTAAACATTTTCATCATTTTTTTCATCTGTTCAAATTGATCTAATAACTTATTTACTTCCTGAACAGTTGTTCCACTACCTTTTGATATTCTTTGTTTTCTACTTGATTTAATTATATCTGGATTTCTTCTTTCTTTTGGTGTCATAGATTGTATTATAGCTTCAATATGAGACATTTGTTTAGGATCAATGTTTACTTTGTCTAATCCATATTTAGACATTCCCGGAACCATTTTTATAATATTTTCTAATGGCCCCAATTTTTTTATTTGTTTTAATTGAGATAAGAAGTCTTCTAAATTAAAATTTCCTTTATTAATTTTTTTTGCTAAATCTTTAGCTTCTTCTTTGTCTATTACTTCTTCAGCTTTCTCCATTAAACTTAGTATATCTCCCTCTTTAAATATTCTACTAATCATTCTTGAAGGATCAAATTCAATTATTCCATCCATTTTTTCACTAATTCCAACATATTTTATAGGAATATTTGTTAAATGTCTTACTGATAAAGCAACTCCACCTTTTGTATCTCCATCAAATTTTGTTAAAACAACTCCACTTATTTTCAAGTTATCATTAAATCCCTTAATAACATTAATTGAATCTTGCCCTATCATAGAATCTATTATAAGTAATGTTTCATCAATTGATATATTAGATTCAATATTCTTTAATTCTTTCATTAATTCATCATCTATATGAAGTCTACCAGCAGTATCTATAAATACATAATCATATCCATTTTCTTTTGCATATTTAATACCACTTTCCGCAATATCAACAGGATCTTTTGAATCTTTAGAATAAACATATATATCCAATTCTTTTCCTATTTGTTTTAATTGTTCAATAGCGGCAGGTCTATAAATATCACATGCAATAAAAATAGGTTTTTTATTTAATTTTTTTCTTACTAAATTACCTAGTTTTCCTACTGTAGTTGTTTTACCACTTCCTTGTAATCCTATAAGCATTACAATATTAAAATTATTATTAACGAGTTTAGAGTCATTTTCTCCCAATAATTTTAACAATTCTTCTTTTAATATTGTTAAAAAAAGTTCACTAGGTTTTAAACTATTTTGAACATCTATTCCTAAAGCTTCTTCTTTTACTTTGTTAGTAAACTCTTTTACAACTGTATAATCAACGTCAGCCTCTAGTAATACTAATCTAACTTCTCTTAGTATATCTCCAATATTTTCTTCAGTTATTTTTCCATAACCTTTAATGTTTTTTACAACCTTTTGTAATCTATCACTCAAATTATCAAACATAATCTACATCCTATCATTTAATTTACTTAAAATATTTTTTAAATCCTCATCTTTTATATCTTCTATTATTTTATTTATCAATAAAGTTTTTTTATTTA
Source organism: uncultured Muribaculaceae bacterium (assembly GCA_964609995.1). GTDB lineage: Bacteria > Bacillota_I > Bacilli_A > RF39 > UBA660 > JAAYGD01. The sequence continues at coordinate 7,993 of CAZSTI010000014.1, read as the reverse complement.
TCTTTAAAAGATTCTCATAATTAATTAGAAGTTCTTCTACAACTTTCAATTGCTTATGCACTGCATTTCTACTTATATTATAAGTATCACTTATTTCTGATAAAGACAAATTTTTAAAATAATATTCTTCAAAATATAATCTTTGTTTTTCAGTTAATAATTTACCATAAATATCATATAACAACACAATATTATTATTCATCTTTAATCATTCCTTTAAATAATCCATATATATATTTTTCAATGTCAAATGGTTTTAAATCTTCTAATCCTTCACCCAAACCAATATATTTAACTGGTACTTTTAACTCTTCTTTAATTGCTAGAACTATTCCGCCTTTTGCTGTACCATCTAACTTAGTTAATACAATTCCTGTTACATTAGTAATTTCTTTAAAACTTTTTACTTGATTTATTGCATTTTGTCCAGTAGTAGCATCTATTACTAACAATGTTTCTTGTGGAGCATTAGGAATTAACTTACCTATTACTTTATTCATCTTTTCAAGTTCATTCATAAGATTAACTTTATTTTGCAATCTTCCAGCAGTATCAATTAATACATAATCATATTTTTCTTTAATTGCTTTTTCTATTCCTTTATATATTACAGCAGATGGATCAGATGATTCTTCCATTGATACAACTTCACAGCTTACTCTTTTACCCCACTCTACTAGTTGTTCTATAGCGCCCGCTCTAAAAGTGTCTCCGGCTACTAATAATACTTTATTGTTTTCTTTTTTTAATAAATTAGCGACCTTTGCAATAGTTGTTGTTTTACCAACCCCATTAACTCCAATAAATAATAAAACAGTAGGACCATTTTCATTAATTTTTAATTTATTAGTTAATACATCATCTTCTACATAAATAATAAACAGTTCATCCACAATAATCTCTTGTAGTTCATTCAAATCATTTATATTCTCTTTTTTTACTCTGCTTTTTAGTCTATCCATAAATCCTAATACTGTATTTACTCCAATATCCGCTGAAATTAATATTTCTTCTAGTTCATCAAAATAATAATCATTAGGAGTTTTATATTTATTAGATAAATTATTTAAACTAGAAACAAACCCGTCTCTTGTTTTTTCAAAACCTTTATCATATATCTCTAATTCTTTTTTAGAAAAAATTGTTTTTATTTTGTTAAAAAGACCCATTATATCACCTTTACATATTATATCATTTATTTTTAACAATTGAAAACAAAGATGTTATAATAAAATTAAGGTGATATAATGAAAAAATTATATAAAATATTAGTAATATTTGTTTTTGCTTTTGTTTTTATAGAAGTTGCAAATGCTGATATTATCAATGAACCAAATTGCTTTGTTGAAGATACCTCAAAAGCAATTAAAGAAAGTGTTTGTTCTAATCTTGGAACAAGTAGTTTAGATATTAATTATAAATATAATTATAATAAAGTCGGTTTAGAAACTGGTTGTTATTGTACAAGTAATGAGCAAATGTTTTTGTTAATAGAAACAAAAAATAATGGTATGGATGATGTATGGAAACACGTTACTATTTCGTATTTGGAAACAGTAGATATTAATCCAAAACAAGTTGGTTCAAGAATATGCAAAAACGGATATATTCGAAAAGATGATTATTGTTATAAATGTGAAACAAAAATTCCGGAAAACCCTTCAAATCCAGAAGATCCTACAAACACAACAAACCCTAATCAACAAACATTTAATCAGGCAAATGGTGGAGGAAAATGTGTAATTTACGATTTTTCAATTTCTAATACAACAAAAATTGATGTTTGCGAAAATTATGTTCATCCATTAGGTTACAATATAACGTGGAAATATGAAGCCACACCACAAAATCGTTGCTATCCTTCAAATAATGATAATAGCGATGTAATATTAATTGAAACAATACAAGATGGGTTTAACGATAAATATGTTGGTGGTGGCGGATATGAAAGTAGAAAAGTCTGTCAAGAAGGATGGGTTAGAAAAGGTCAATATTGCTATAAATGTGATGAATATACACAACCAACAAAACCAAGCAGTGGAAACACAAATGAACCCAATAATCCAATTGATTTAGGTGGAGAGGTAACTTGTGATGCTTTTAAAGAAATTTCAGGACCCATTTGGTTTTGGATGAGGATTCTTGCTCCTATTATTGCAGTAGTTTTTGGTACTATGGATTTATTAAAAGCAGTTGCCGCTGAAGATGATAAAGCAGTTAAAAAAGCTACTTCTGATTTTATTAAAAGAATTGGGTTAACTGCTCTATTATTCTTGTTACCTTTTGTTATTAACATAATAGTTGGGTTAACACAATATGATAGTTTATCTGCTTGTTTATAGAAGTTATATGATATACTATAATTACGATTAGGTGATTTATGAAAAGAAATATAAAATTTATTATTATTTTATTATTATTAGTATTATTTATTGACAAAGTTAATGCTAGTGAAATTAAGTGTTATTATGGAAGTAATACATTCAAGGTATTTGTTGGATATAGTTCAGGTTCTGTTCCAATTGTAACGAGAGAATGGACAAATCAGGCTCTTCAATATACTTCATTAGGTAATTCATATGTAAAAGTTCAAGACTTTATGAACCCCGATGGAACTTTATTTTGTCCTGACAAATTGTACTATGAGCAGACCGTTGCAGGAAGAGATGTAAAATATCACGTTTCATTTACTGAAAGTTCTTTAAATAATCCTGGTTTCAGTTTTTCATTGATATCCAGCGAATCAACTGTAGTAAATGATCCTGTTGATCCAAACAACAATGAAGATAATAGAGATGTAATATGTAGTTACGGAAAAAATTCACTTGTTTTCAATAAATCCAAAGGAACAGTAAGTGTATCCTTGTACGGAGTAAATAGTAATGTACCTATATTTGAACCCTCAATTGAATCATTAGAAAAATACAATTATCAATGTCCACCACAATTATGTTTTTATTGTAATACGAGAGTATCACAAATGTGTGACGTTGGATTTGAAAAAGTAGGATTATTAGAATGTGTTAGAAATGGTACATTTGAAGAACATAATAACAACAATAACAATAATGAGAACGAACCCAATAATCCAATTGATTTAGGTGGAGAAGTAACTTGTGATGCTTTTAAAGAAATTACTGGACCTATTTGGTTTTGGATGAGGATTCTTGCTCCTATTATTGCAGTAGTTTTTGGTACTATGGATTTATTAAAAGCAGTTGCCGCTGAAGATGATAAAGCAGTTAAAAAAGCTACTTCTGATTTTATTAAAAGAATTGGGTTAACTGCTCTATTATTCTTGTTACCTTTTGTTATTAACATAATAGTTGGGTTAACACAATATGGTAGTTTATCTGCTTGTTTATAATTAATGTAGACAATAGATCAATAATGTTGTATAATCATTTCATATTGATCTTTTATTTTGTATAGACAAGGAGGAAATAATGGATTTTTTTAATGGCGGAGACACTAAAGTTTTCGCTTTAGGTGGCCTAGGAGAAATAGGCAAAAACATGTACTGCATAGTACATAATGATGAAATTATAATAATAGATGCTGGGGTAATGTTTCCAGAAGATGAACTGTTAGGAATAGATTATGTTATTCCGGATTTTACTTTTTTAAAAAACAATATGGAAAAAATTAAAGGTTTATTTATAACACATGGTCATGAAGATCATATTGGAGGTATTCCTTTCTTATTACAAACATTAAATATTTCTACAATATATGCTCCTAAACAAGCTGCAGAATTAATTAAGCTAAAATTAGACGATAGAAATATAGCTTATAAAAATATTGAAATATATAACAAAGATTCTAAATATAAATTTAAAAATATAGAAGTTGAATTTATAGCAACTACACATTCAATTCCAGACTCACATGCGATTGTTGTTAATACCCCTAATGGAACAATAGTTCATACTGGAGATTTTAAATTTGATTTTACTCCTATTGGACCTATGTCAGATATTCATAAAATGAGTGATGTAGGTAAAAGAGGCGTTAAATTATTATTAAGTGATTCTACAAATGCATTAACTGAAGGTTTTTCAAAAAGCGAATCAAGAGTAGATGCTGCATTAGGTGATATTTTTGCAAGGCATAAAGGAAGAATAATATTAGCAACTTTTGCATCAAATGTGTATAGATTAAAACATGTAATTGAAACAAGTAAAAAAAATAATAGAAAAGTTGTTCTATTTGGAAGAAGCATGGAAAACAATGTACAAGTAGCAATTGAAAGTGGATATATAGACGGAAAAGGAGTTATTATTGAACCTGAAGAAGCAGTAAATAAACCAAGTAATGAAATTACTTTGTTATGTACTGGATCTCAAGGAGAACCCTTAGCGGCTTTATCTAGAATTGCTAATGGAACTCATAAACAAATTAAATTAATGAAAGATGATTTGGTAATATTTTCATCTTCTGCTATTCCGGGTAATGGTGCATCGATATCAAAAACTATTAATCAAATATATTTAAAAGGAGTTAAAGTATTTACAAATACTTCCCTTAGTGATATACATACTTCAGGTCATGCTAAACAAGAAGAATTAAAATTATTGCTTAGATTATTAAACCCCGAATTTTTTATGCCTATACATGGTGAATATAGTATGCTCAAAAAACATGCTGAGCTTGCAATTCAATGTGGTGTAGATAAAAACAATATATTTATAGTGGATAACGGAGATGTATTATCAATTAATAATAATGGGATAACAAGACAAGAAGCTGTTCAAGCATCCGATGTATATGTAGATGGAAATAGAATTGGAGATATAGGTGGAATTGTAATTAAAGATAGAGCTATTATGGCAAATGATGGATTAATTGTTGCAATAGCAAATATTGATGTTAATAAAAATGAATTAATTGATAAAGTAAATATAACTACCAGAGGATTTATTCTAGTAAATGAAAATGAAGAATTAATTAATAAAATTAAAGATCTTACTAGTGATACAATTAGACATCACATAGTAGATACTAAAAATAATTATTCTGATTTAAAGAATTTTATTATTCAAGAATTAGGGACATTTATAAAAAATGAAACAGGAAGAAAGCCTCTAATATTACCAGTATTTTTAGATATAAAAAGATAACAATGTTATCTTTTTTTGTTCGTTTCTAGTGCCTGTTTTTTCTCAAGTATTTTTGGTTTTTCTTGTTCTTTAATCAATGTGTCCAAATATGAAATAATTCTCTCATTATCTCTTTTTTATTGATTTATTATATACCTATAATAACTAGAACTTTTTTATAACCATCCTTATTCATATTAATTCTCTCATTTAAATAATACCATATTTCTTTAATAAAAAGATGATTATTCATCATCTTTTTTATTTTTTCTAAATGGTAGTTTTGTTTTCTTAGGCTTTTCTTTCACTACTTCTTCAATTACTTCTTCTTTTTTTTCTTCAATTTTTATAGCATCTTTTCTAGACAAATTTAATCTACCTTTATTATCATATCCTAAAGCTTTAACTAATATTTCATCTCCAACTGATACAATATCTTCAGTTTTTTCAACTCTTTTATTATCTAATTGAGAAATATGTACTAAACCTTCACAGCCCTTCCATAATTCTACAAAACATCCAAAGGCTTCAACTTTTACTACTTTTCCAGTATAAATCTTACCTTCTTCAACTTCTCTAATAATAGATTCAATCATTTCTTTAGTTTTATTAATAACATTAATATCTTTATGATAAATTAATATTCTACCATCATCTTCTAAATCAACTTTAACAGCATTTATATCATTTACAGATACCACATTACTAGATTCTTGAATGATTTTTGTAATCATTTCTCCGCCTTTTCCAATTATATCTTTAATTTTATCTGGATTAATATGCATTTGAACTATTTTTGGAGCATATTTACTTAATTCTTTCCTTGGACTTTCTATAACTGAACCCATTAAATCTAATATTTGCATTCTTGCTTCTTTAGCTTGATCTAATGCTTTTTTCATAATTTCCTTTGTAATTCCTTTAATTTTTATATCCATTTGCATAGCGCAAATACCATTTTTAGTACCTGCCACTTTGAAATCCATATCTCCCAAATGATCTTCAAGTCCTTGAATATCAGTTAGTATAGTATATTTTTTCCCATTTGCAAGCAAACCCATTGCTATACCTGCAACTGGTGCTTTAATTGGAACGCCCGCTGCCATTAATGATAAACATCCAGCACATATTGATGCTTGAGATGAAGAACCATTAGATTCTAATATTTCTGACACTACTCTTATTGTATATGGAAATTCTTCTTCACTTGGAATTACTTGTAATAAAGCTCTTTCTCCTAATGCTCCATGTCCAATTTCTCTTCTTCCTGGATTACCATATCTACCAGTTTCTCCAACAGAAAATTGTGGAAAATTATAATGTAGCATAAATCTTTTAGAATCCTCTACGCCTAATCCATCAAGTATTTGATTATCAGTCAAAGAACCTAGTGTGGTAATACTTAATGCTTGAGTTTGACCTCTAGTAAATAAAGCTGAACCATGAGTTCTAGGTAAAATATCAATAGATGCAGATAATGGTCTTATTTCATTTTCTTTTCTTCCATCAGGTCTAATTTTTTCATCAACTACTAATTTTCTAAATTCTGATTTTTCAATATTTGATAAAATTAATTTTATCTTAGTTAACAATACTTCTAATTCATCATGTTCCATATCATGATTTTGATCTTCAAAATGCTTTACTATTTCTTCTTTTAAAGATTCAATAGCAGCATATCTTTCTAATTTGTCCTTAATTCTTATAGCTTCTGACATAGCATTTTTACATAATGACTCAACACCTTTAATCAAATCATTTTGTAATTCCAACTTTTCATAAGCCATTTTTTCTTTGCCTATTTCATTAATTATTTTTTGTTCAAATTCAACTAATTCTTTAATAGCATCATGCCCAAACATAATTGCATCTAACATATCTTTTTCAGATACTTCTTTACTACCTGATTCAACCATATTTACAGCATCTAAACTGCCTGCTACAGTTAAGTCAATATCACTCTTTTCTATTTCTTCGCTTGTAGGGTTTATTACAAATTTACCATCTACTCTTCCAACTTTAACACCCGCAATTGGAGCATCAAAAGGTATTTCACTAATACAAGTTGCAAGTGATGATCCAAATAATGCAGTCATTTCTGGAGTATTATCTTGATCAACTGACAAAACCTCATTAACTACATCAACTTTATTTCTAAAGTCTTCTGGAAACATAGGTCTCATTGGTCTATCTATCATTCTTGCACCTAATGTAGCATTTTCAGTTGGTCTACCTTCTCTTTTAATAAAACCACCCGGAATTTTTCCAACAGCATATTGTTTTTCCATATATACAACTGTTAAAGGAAAAAAATCCGACAAAATGTCACACTCTTTTGATACAACAGCAGTGCTTAATATAACTGTTTCTCCATATCTAACTAATACAGACCCATTAGCTTGCTTTGCTAGTTCTCCGTGTTCAACGATTAATTCTCTTCCCCTAAAATTCATCTTAAATATCTTTTTATCCATAAATATCTCCTTAATAATATATTTTTTTATTCCTTAAAAAAAGGCATTCAAAAGAATGCCTACTTTCTTAATTCTAATTTTTTAATCAATTCACGATATGATTGAACATCGTTTTTCATTAGATAATTTAATAAATATCTTCTGTGTCCAACTTTTTTTAATAATCCTCTTTTAGAATGATTATCTTTTTTGTGAACTTTCAAGTGTTCAGTTAAATCTTTAATTTCTTTTGAAAGAATTGCAATTTGTACTTCTGTTGATCCAGTATCTTTATCATTCTTTCCAAATTTTTTAACTAATTCACTTTTTTCTTCTGTACTTAAAGCCATTGTTTTCCTCCTATATATTAATTTAATCCAAATTCTAAGTATAAGTTGGAGATTCTAAATACTTGGAATCGGTCTTTAATAATATACTATA
>CAZSTI010000013.1:0-21840 GCA_964609995.1 uncultured Muribaculaceae bacterium | reverse complement strand
GAAGAAAATAAAGAAAAAGATTTGAAGAAAAAAGAAGAAGCAGATTTAATTAATGATTCTGAACAAATAATATTTGCAACTGAAAAAGCTATTAAAGATTTAGGAGAAAAAGTAGAAGAAAAAGAAAAAGAAGAAGTAGAAGAGTTAATTAAAGATTTAAAGAAATCTTTGGAAAAGAAAGATTTTGATGATATTAAAGAAAAGAAAGAAAAATTAAATGAAAAAGCTATGGCTCTAGCAACTAAAGTATACGAAGAAGCTGCAAAAAAACAACAAGAAAACAGCAATGAAGATAAAAAAGAAGATAGTGAGACTGTCGAAGCAGAATTTGTAGAAAAAGAATAAATAACTAAGAGTAGAAATACTCTTTTCTTAGGTTGGAGGAAGAATGAACAAAAAAGATTATTATGAAACATTAGGAATATCTAAGGGGGCATCTGAAGATGAAATAAAATCAGCTTTTAAAAAACAAGCAAAAAAATATCATCCGGATGTTAGTAAAGAGAAAGATGCTGAAGCTAAATTTAAAGAAATTCAAGAAGCTTATTCGGTTTTATCTGATAAAGAAAAAAAATCACAATATGATCAATATGGTCATAAAGCATTTAATAATAATGGTGGTGGTTTTAACGGTGGATTTAATCCAAATGACTTTGATTTTGGAGATATATTTTCCGATATTTTTGGTTCTTCTTTTGGATTTGGAGGATCGAATTCAACTTCTAATAGAAGAAAAAAGGGTAGAGATGTAAGCGTTTCTATGACTATATCTTTTGAAGAATCCGTATTTGGTTCGGAAAAAGAAATTGAATTAGATACTTATGAAGAGTGTGAGACATGCAATGGAAAAGGTGGACATGGTATAAATACATGTTCAAAGTGTGGTGGAAGAGGAACAGTAATCCAAGAACAAAGAACTATACTGGGTTCTTTTCAAACTAGAACTACTTGTAATGTATGCGGAGGTAGTGGAGAATCTTATGATAAGGTATGTTCAACATGTTATGGAAAAGGAATAGTAAAAAAGAACAAAAAGATTAAAGTAACTTTACCACCAGGAATAGATAATGGAAATCAATTAAGAGTAGCGGGTAAAGGAGAAGTAGGAATAAATGGTGGTCCTAATGGAGATGTATATATAGAATTTAAAGTAAAACCTCATGAGTTTTATTATAGAGAAGAAGACGATATATATATAGACTTACCAATTACTATTACTGATGCAGTATTAGGTTGTAAGAAAGAGGTTCCTACTGTATACGGAAACGTAATATTATCTATTCCTTCAGGAACTCAAAACGAAGATAGACACAGAATAAAAGGAAAAGGTATTGAAAATGTTCAAACAAAAAGAAAAGGCGATATGTTTGTAATAATAAAAGTAATAATACCTACTAAATTGGATAGAAAACAAAAAGAATTAATTAATGATTTATCAAATACTGATTTAGAAAATGAAAAATTTAATAGATATAATAATTATCTTAAAAAAACAAAATAAAAACTATCAATTGATAGTTTTTTATTAAATTAATAAATTTTAGTAAAAAGCATTTTTATTTTGTGGATCATCATTAATTTTTCTCGTTTGATCGGCGATAATAATTATTGCAGATTCAAGTGGTATTTGATATATTAATGTTTCTTTTTCCATTAATTTCCTCATTAAAGGTTATATTATAACATTTTCTTCATCTAATTCTCTTTTAAATTGTAGTTTAAATTTTTCGGTATATTTTTTTATTACGTCTGGATAAACAGTATTTGTAGTTTTAACTGCTTCCCAAATATGTTTAAATTTTACTTCATTGCTATTATCAAATATTGCAAATGAAAACATTTTAGTAATAATTACGAAACATACATCGGGATATCTGGAAGCAGATTCAAATATTCTATTGTATTCTTTTGTCATATCCACTATAAATTTCATTACTTGTTCTATTATAAATGGAGTGTAATTAAATCTGGCACCAGTTGTTTTTTCTATTTTTGGTAATGTTCCAATTAATATTTTTAGTGTCATTTCTGCATTTGGTTCTAATATATCAATTCTTTCAAGTCTTCTTAAGAAAGCTTTATCTTTTACTATATAATGATCGAATTCATCAATAGTTGTAGCACCAATCATTTTAATGTCCCCTCTAGATAATGCAGGTTTAAATATATTGGCAAAATCTAATCCACCATTTTCCTTATTTCCAACTAAAGTATGCGTTTCATCAATAAATAATATTGTTTTATTTAAATGTTCTAATTCTTCAATTAATAATTGAACTTTAGTATCTTGATTACCTTCACTTATTATGCTTCCAACCATTGCTACTGCATTTATTTTAATAATTTTGAAACCCTTTAATGCATCAGGAACATCGTTCTTTTGAATTCTATATGCAATACCTTCAACAATAGCAGTTTTACCAATTCCTGGTTTACCTACTAATACAGGAGATTTTTCAGGAGTAAAAAGAGTAAGCATAGTTTTTTTTATTTCTTCATCTCTTGCTATTGCGGGGTCTGTAATATATTCTTTATCAGTTAATATTTCACCATATCTATCTATCATTTTAAAATCTTTACTTATAGAAGTGTTACTACTAACAACATTTTTTAATTCTGTTTCATCAAATAAATTTTCTACCATATAAAAAACTCCTTTATTCTTAAATAGAGTATACCAAATAAAACTCTTTTTTTCAATTAAAGTTGATAATAATATTTTTATAATATATAATATATTTGAAGATGTAAACTGGGTAAAAAAATAGTATTATTAATTTTTATTTATGATAAAATTATATTGATAGGAGTAAATATGAATATACTCAATATTTATATATTAAACTTTAGTTCTTTTTACGACAGATTAAATGAGGTTGGTAAACTGGTTTTTTATGTTGTTTTATTATTGTTTTTTATATTAATAGTTCTTATTATAATGGCTGTTATGCAAAACAGTACCAAACAAATAATAGAACATAAACAGTTAAAACTAATAAAAGAGGATGAAAAAAAATTAGATGAAATAAAAAAATCTACGAATGTTGATATTTCTATTGATGAATCCAATGAAAAAACAAAAGATTTAAAAAAGATTGTAGATGAAATAAAAAAAGTAACTTATGATGTTAATGAAGAGGTAACTAATATCTATGAAGATGAACAAGAAAAAACAGCAGTAATAAGTTATGAAGAATTAATAAAGGGGACGACTCCAAATTCTAATGTTACTATTCCAAAAGAGGATTCTTATAAGGTTCCCGAATATGATGTTAATGAAACTTTTTTAAAGAGTTTGAAAGAATTTAGAAAAAACTTATAATTATAGTATAAGTTTTTTTGTGGAGGTAATATGAAAGTAGCTTTTTATACTTTAGGATGTAAAGTTAATTTATATGAAACTGAAGTAATGATGAATAGTTTTATAGAAAAAGGTTATACTTTAGTTGATTTTAAGGATGATAGTGACATATACATAATCAATACTTGTACTGTAACAAATAATAGTGATATTAAAGCAAGAAAGACAATTAATAGTGTTAAAAAAAATCATCCTAAATCTATTTTAGTAGTATGTGGTTGCTATACCCAAGTATCAGATATAGATAAAACAAATATTGATATTATAATTGGAAATACAAATAAAAATAATATAGTTGAATTAGTAGAAGAATATATTAAAAATAATAAACCAATATATAAAGTTGAAGATATAATGAGTTCAAATTTTGAATCTATGAGTTTATCAAAATTTAATACAAGAACAAGAGGATTTGTAAAGATACAAGACGGATGTAACAATTATTGTTCTTATTGTATTATTCCATATGCTAGAGGTAATATTAGATCTAAAAATATGGAAGATATTATTAGCGAAGTAGAAACTCTAGTAAAAAACGGATATATAGAAATAGTATTAACTGGAATACATACTGGACACTATGGAAAAGAAAATGGTATTTATGATTTATCGGATGTACTTATAAATTTATCTAAAATAGATGGCTTAAAAAGAATTAGATTATCATCAATAGAAATAACTGAAATTGATGAAAAGTTCTTAGAATGTTTAAAAAATATTGATATAATCGCAGATCATTTACATATTCCATTTCAATCGGGATGCGATAAAACTTTAATGGAAATGAATAGAAAATATAATACAAATTATTTTATTGAAAAAATAAATACAATAAGAACTATTAGACCATATATATCGATAACAACTGATGTGATTGTTGGATTTCCAAACGAAACAGAAGGAGACTTTAATACAACTATAAATACAATAAAAGAAATTGAATTTTCTAAACTTCATGTATTTCCTTATTCAAAAAGAAATGGAACAAAAGCATCAACAATGAAAAATCAAATAGATGGATTAACAAAAAAGAAAAGAGTTAATACATTATTAGATTTATCAAAAGAATTAGAAATTAATTATATGAACAAATTTATTGGTAAAAAACTTCAAATAATTGGAGAAGAAATAAAAGATAATCATATGTTAGGTCATACATCAAATTATTTATTAGCAAAAATTAATGATGTTAATTTAAATGAATTAATAGAGTTTACAGTAAAAAGTGTAAACTATCCATATATAGAAGGTTGATATAATCTTCTTTTTTTGTTACTATATAGTCAAAATAAGGAGAAATAATGAAAAAAAGAATATTTAAAATATTCAACAATGGTTTTACATTAATAGAACTCTTAGCAGTAATTGTAGTACTTTCAGTAATATTAGTAATCGCGATACCTAAAATAGGAAACGTAATGGATGAATCGAGAAAAAGAACTCTACAGCAATCTGCAGAATCTCTCCTTAGAAAAGCAAAAGAAGTATCGATGATGAAAAACGAAGAAGAAATCGTATACACTATTGAAAATGGTGTATTTAATGGAGATATATTAAAAATTAGTGGAACTTTGCCCAATGCAGGGAGTATAAAGATTAATGAAGATGGAACTACAGAAATAGCTGTACATGATGATAAATATTGTGCATTAAAATCTAAAATTGATGACAATGTATTTGTGATCGATTATGATGGATATGAATGCAGAGTATCTACTCCGATTGCTTGTTTTACTTATACAAAAACTTCAACAGAAGTAACTATTACTGACTATGACAATACCTGTGAAAAAGATGTAATAATACCTTCAACAATAGAGGGGTTACCTGTTACAAAATTAAGTAATATGTCATTTTATGAAAAACAACTCACAAGTATAAAAATTCCTAATACTGTAACATTTATCGGAGAATTTTCTTTTTATCAAAATCAAATAACAAGTATAACAATACCAAGTAGTGTAAGAACTATAGAAAGATATGCTTTTCGCTTTAATCAACTCTCAAGTATAACATTAGAAAACGGAGTAACAACAATTGATACTGGTGCTTTTGAAGCTAATCAACTCACGAGTGTAATAATTCCAGACAGTTTAACAACTATAGGATCTTCGATATTTGCAAATAATCAAATAACAAGTATAACATTACCAAATACTGTGACAAGTATTGGAAGACATGCTTTTTCTAGTAATCAACTCACAAGTGTAACACTCCCAGATAGTGTAACAACTTTAGAAGATTATTCTTTTTCAAATAATCAAATAACAAGTATAACAATCCCAAATAGTATAACAACTTTAACAGCTGCTTTTTATAATAATAAACTTACAAGTGTAACAATCCCAAATAGTGTAACAAGTATAGGTTATAATGCTCTTGCAAATAATCTACTTACAAGTGTAGAAATTCCTTCTAATGTAACAAATATAGGAAATGAGGCTTTTCGAAATAATCTACTTACAAGTGTAGCGATTCCAAATAATGTTACAACAATTGGAAATTATGCTTTTCAAAATAATAAACTCACAAGTGTAACACTCCCAAATAGTATAACAAGTATAGGAGATTATTCATTTAATATTAATCAACTTGAGAATATATCAATTCCAAATAACGTAACAAGTATTGGAACATATGCTTTTCAAAGTAATAAACTCACAAGTGTAACACTTCCAAATAGTATAACAAGTATAGGAAATTATGCTTTTTCAAATAATAGACTAACAAGTATAACAATTCCAAATAGTATAACACTCCTAACTAGTGGTGTTTTTGCTAGTAATCTACTAACAAGTATAACCATCCCAAATAGTATAACAAGTATAGGGTCCTTTGCATTTAATAATAATAGTCTCCAAAGTGTAACAATAGGTAGTAGTGTAACGCTTATAGATCAAAATGCGTTTTATCAAAATCAAATAACAAGTTTAATAATCCCAAGTAATGTTACAAGTGTTGCAAATGCTGCTTTTGCATATAATAGACTAACCAGCTTAACAATCCAAAATGGTTTAACAAGTACAGGGACTAATGCTTTTAGACATAATCAATTAACAAGTTTAACGCTTCCAAATAGTGTGACCAGCATAGGTATTCAATCTTTTTGGGAGAATCAACTCACAAGTGTAACATTTGGAAATAACGTAACAAACATTGAATATGGTGCTTTTGCATATAATAAATTAACCAGTTTAACACTCCCAAATACCGTAACAGTTATAGGCGGAGGAGCATTTTATGGTAGTCAATTAACAAGTGTAACGTTCCCAAATAGTGTAACAAGTATAGGAGATTTGGCTTTTTTGGATAATGCACTTACAAGTGTAACAATGCCAAATAATGTAACTACTCAAAGTGAGTCGATATCGCCTACATTTTACACAGCATATTTTACTAATAATAATAAAGCTGGAGGAACATATACAGCTTCATCTCAAGAAGGAACGTGGACTAAACAACCATAAAAAGAGTAATACTCTTTTTTTATTTGTATGATATAATTTTGATATGAAAAGAAATGAAGTAGATAGAGCACAATTGTCACCAATGATGTTACAGTATATGGAGATAAAAGATAATTATGAAGATGTTATCTTGTTTTTTAGATTGGGTGATTTCTATGAAATGTTCTTTGAAGATGCTATTAATGTGTCTCATGAGTTAGAGTTAACTTTAACGGGTAAAAGTGCGGGTCTTTCTGAGAGAATTCCAATGTGTGGAGTTCCGCATCATGCAGCAAATATATATATTGATAAATTAATTGATTTAGGATATAAAGTTGCAATATGCGAACAAGTTGAAGATCCAAAGGACGCTAAAGGTGTAGTAAAAAGGGAAGTATTACAAGTAGTATCTAGAGGAACTGTTATGAATACAGATTCACTTGATGAAAAATCAAACAATTATATTGGAACTGTAATTGATTTTAATCATTGTTATGTAATAAGTTATACTGATATTTCTACTGGAGATATATTTATTACATTAACTGAACACGATGAATCTAGTTTAATAATGGAAATATTATCTTTAGATCTAAAAGAAATAATAGTAAGGAATGGTTTTAATATAAATGTTAATAATATTTTAAAATCAAAACATAAAGTTAATATAAATATATATGATGAATTTAAAGAATTAGATGAGTATAAAGAAATATATAATGAACTAATAGATGTTAGATTTGTTGAATCAATAAAATACTTACTAACATATTTAGATGATACTCAAAAAAGAAGTCTTTCACATTTAAAAAAAGCTATAGTTATTGATTCATCTTCAATACTTAAAATGGATATTAACACAAAAAGAAATCTAGAACTTACTGAAAATTTAAGACTTAAAAATAGAAATTACTCTTTATTTTGGTTACTTGATAAAACACGTACTGCAATGGGAAGTAGATTATTAAAAAATTGGATAGAAAATCCTACTGTTAATAAGTCTATTATATTAAAAAGACACGATATAGTTGAAACACTACTTGAAGAATTTATATTAAAAGAAGAACTTAGAAATTTACTTTATGAAGTATATGACCTTGAAAGATTATCAGGCAGAATCTCATATGGGAACGCTAATGCTAAAGATTTATTACAATTAAAAACCTCACTAAAGGTATTACCTAATATAAAAAATATACTTAAAGATTTAAATTTTTATTCGGATATAGAGACATTAGATGATCTATTTGACTTGTTAGAAGCTTCTATAAATGAAGATTCTCCTATAACAATAAAAGAAGGATCGTTAATTAAAAATGGATATAACTTAGATTTAGATACACTAAAGAATTCTAAAAAGGGTGATAAAGATTTTTTACTTAAATTAGAACAAGAAGAAAGAGAAAAAACAGGAATAAAGAATTTAAAGGTAGGTTTTAATAAAATATTTGGATATTATATTGAAATATCTAAAGGTAGTATTAAAGATGTACCAATAAACTCTAATTATGAGAGGAAACAAACTCTAGCGAATGCTGAAAGGTATACGACTCCATTATTAAAAGAAAAGGAAGAATTAATACTTGGAGCTGAAGAAAAAATAATAAATATTGAATATGAACTATTTATTGAAATAAGAGATATTGTTAAAACATATATCCCAAGATTACAAAATATTGCAAAAGTAATAAGCGAAGTAGATGTTCTTCAATCATTTGCTGTTTGTTCAGAAGAAAATAATTATATTAGACCAAATATAACTGATGAAAGAAAAATAGATATTAAAGATTGTAGACATCCAGTAGTAGAAAAAGTTATTGCAGGCGAATTTGTACCTAACGATATAGTGATGAATGAAGATACTAATATATTACTTATTACTGGTCCAAATATGTCTGGTAAATCTACATACATGAGAAGTTTAGTTGTTACTATAATTATGAATCAAATAGGGTGCTTTGTTCCTTGTTCAAGTTGTACTTTATCGATATTTGATAAAGTGTTTACAAGAATTGGAGCATCAGATGATTTGGTAAGTGGAGAATCTACTTTTATGGTTGAGATGATTGAAGCAAATAACGCTATTAAGAATGCTACAAATAACAGTATAATAATTTTTGATGAATTAGGAAGAGGTACTGCAACTTATGATGGTATGGCTCTAGCACAAGCAATAATTGAATATATTCACGATAACATCAAATGTAAGACATTATTTTCAACACATTATCATGAACTAACATCATTAGATAAAAATTATAGTAATTTAAAAAATATTCACGTTAGCGCTTTAGAAGAATCTGGTAAGATTATATTTTTACACAAAGTAAAAGAAGGTTCTATAGATAAAAGTTATGGAATACATGTAGCTAAATTAGCAAACCTGCCAATTTCTTTAATAGATAGGGCAAATAATATATTAAAGTCATATGAAACAAAAGAAAAGGGAAATGTATATATACAAGAAAACTTAAATCTAGAAGTTAAAGAAGACAATAAAGTAATAGATAGAATAAAAAAATTAAATATATTAGAAATTAATCCTATGCAAGCTCTTAACATACTTGATGAATTAAAAAAAGAAACTGATAAATAGTATGATATAATCAATAAGGAAGTGAGATTATGGAAAATATTAAAGAAAACGAAGATATTAATAAATATATGGATAATTATTTTGAAAATAATGAAGATTATTTTTTAAGACCAAATCATAGAGCAGGAAATTATCCCGAATTAAAAGACAGGATGATAAATACTGATTTAAAGGAAAGATTAGGATGGGCAAAAAAATCAGCTCATAAGAAAATATATGGAGATCCAGTTCAAACTAGTCTTTTTGAATCATTTAATAAAGATGAAATTGCTCAAGTATTGTTGACTTATGATTTTGAAGATAAAAAAGAATTTAAAGATCTTAAATTCTTTGAAAAAATTCCGCAAAAGACAATGCAAAGTTTATTTTTATATAAAGAAGCTATGCACAATATTACTAACGAAGATTTAATAATGTTAGCAACAGAATATTCAATAAAAAATAATAATAGTATTTATGATTTTATTACAAAAAATAAAGAAGAAATTCCACCATTATTGTTTGATGCATTGTATGTTAAATTAAATAACGAAAAAAACGTTGACTTAATAGATGAAGCATATGGTGAACCTATGGGATTTTGGGAATCACTTAGAAAACCTAAAGGTAGATAACATGAAATCAAGAAGAGAATCTAGAGAAAAAATAATGATAGCATTATATCAAAAATACATATGTGATTCCAACAAAATTCCATATGAAATCGATACTATAATACAATCTTTAATAGAAGAACCAAATGAATTTGTAAGTGATAGTGTTCATAATATTATTGAAAAAACAAATAGTATTGATGAAATTATTAATAAATATTTAAATAATTGGACAATAGACCGATTAGGAAAAACTGATCAAGCAATACTTAGATTAGCAACTTATGAAATTCTATATACAGATACTCCTGAAGTTGTAGCAATTGATGAAGCCATAGAATTATCAAAACAATATTCTGATGATAAAGTAAAAAATATAATAAATGCGGTGTTAGATAATATATTAAAAAATAAAGAAAAAAATTAAAAGTCTTTATTTTTTTTTAAATGTGGTGTATTATAAAAACTTATTGAAGGGAGTTTAATTATATGGCTATAAAAAGTAAAAAATTAAATGAAGATATTTTATTTGTAAAAGAATTAATTCCGGAAAACGGAAGAAAAAATTTCGAAAGAAATGTAGAAACTTTAAAAATTAATGTTTATGAAGATAAAAAAAGATGTACTGGAGAATATAGTCCAAAAGAAAACTATATAAACTTAAGCTTGAAAGGTTTAAGCAATATGGCTTATAGAAACAACTATGATTATTTTGATTATTTAAATTATTCAGTAAAATATTTGTTATTAAATGTTGCAATAACAAATTATGATAAAGACAATGACATTATTTATTCTGGATTTTCTACTTATAATTTTAATAAAATAAAAAATGAAGATATAAATGAAAATTTAAATAGAGGTTTTATGTCTTTATTACTATCAGATGAATCTATTGAGAATATTATTTCAAATAATGTTTATTATCCAATTGCAGGCATGTTAACAGAAATTGTTGGAATGGATATTATGAAAGATGCTTTTTTTAATAACAAGGGTTTAACTCCAATAATAGATAAATTAAATTGGTGTGGTGTAAGTAGAGATGATGCAAAAGAATTATTTAAAGATATAAATAATATTGAAAAAGGATATGAAGAAAAAACAATATATTATAGATTGCCTCGAGTACAAAAAACATTAGTTTCATTTTTTTCTAAAAAAATTGATAAAACTGATTCAAAAGAAACATTGATTAAAGAAAAAAATAATTTCAATTATTTCTTGAATTATAGTTTGAAAAATGGAAGGATTTTAATTAAAGATTTATATGAAGATGAATCTTCATATGAGCGTGAAACTGAACAAGTAAAAGAGTTATCAAGAACTATGTAATTATTATTCCTTATGTTATAATATTGTTAGGTGTTTATTATGGAAAAAGAATACTTAACAGTTTTTGAGTTAAATAAAATAGTTAAAAATATGTTTGATAGTGATCCTTTTTTTAATAGAGTATATGTAAAAGGAGAAATATCTAATTTTAAAAAACAATTTCCTTCTGGACATTGTTATTTTACTATTAAAGATGAAAATAGTAGAATTAGCGGAGTTATGTTTAATACAAAAGCTTCAAGATTAAAATTTGAACCTAAAGATGGTGATTCTGTTTTAATAATTGGAAAAGTAAGTGTATATGAAGCGAATGGAAATTATCAATTATATGTTGATTCTATGGACTTGGATGGAGCTGGAGATCTATTTAAGAAGTTTTTAGAATTAAAAAAAGAACTAGAAAAAGAGGGTTTATTTGATTCTAGTCATAAAAAACCTATTCCAAGGTATCCACAAAAAATTGGAGTAATAACTGCAAGTACAGGAGCAGCAATTAGGGATATTATTACTACCATTAAAAGAAGATATCCAATCGCTGAAATATTTTTATTTCCTTCATTAGTTCAAGGTTTAGATGCTAAATATGATATAGTAAAAAAAATAGAAATTGCGAATACTCATCCTATAGATGTACTTATTGTGGGTAGAGGTGGCGGTTCTATTGAAGATTTATGGGCTTTTAATGAGAAAGAAGTCGCCTATGCAATATATAATTCAAATATACCTATAATAAGTGCTGTAGGTCATGAAATAGATTTTACAATCTCAGATTTTGTATCTGATCTTAGAGCTGCAACACCAACCGCAGCAGCGGAATTATGTACACCAAATATTGAAGATTTAAATATATATATAGATGCACAAATAAATAAGGCCAGTAATATTATGGAAAACCTCATTATTAATTATAAAAAGAAATTAAAACAATTAAGTACTAGTTACATATTAAAAAACCCCTTAAATATATATGAGGTGAAAAAAAATATAATAATTAATTCTATAAAAAGAATTAATTTGTTAATAAGTATAAAATTGAAAGACAAAAAAAATGAACTAAATATATTAAAAAATAATTACATATTAAAAAATCCTACTAAATTATATTTAAATTCTAAGAATAACTTGGATAATATGATTGATAAATTAATATTATTAGATCCATTAAATGCTTTAAAAAGAGGATATTCAATATTAAAGAAAGAAGATAAATGTATAGATAGCATTAAATTATTAAGTAAAGATGATAAAATAAATATTAGTTTAATAGATGGTAATATTAAAGCTAATGTTATAGAAGTGGAGGAAATATGAAAGAAAAAACATTTGAAGAAAAATTAGAAGAATTAGAAAAGATCGTTGAAGAATTAGAGAGTGGAGAAGTAAAATTAGATTCCGCAATAGACAAGTATGGAAAAGCAATGAAGATTGCAAAAGAATGTAGTGATAAATTGAATAAAGCTGAAGAAACCGTAACTAAAATATTAAAAGAAAATGGAACATTTGAAAACTTCGAGGTAACCAATGAAAACGAGTAAAGAAATTAGAAATATTTTCTTAAACTATTTTAAAGATCATGGGCATGAAATTATTCCCTCAGCACCTTTAATACCAGATAACGATCCAACAATTCTATGGAATAATGCTGGAGTAACTCCATTAAAAAAATATTTTGATGGGTCATTGGTACCCAAAAACAAAAGAATGGCTAGTTCTCAAAAATGTATTAGAACAAACGATATTGAATCTGTAGGTGATGAGACACATCATACCTTTTTTGAAATGCTTGGAAATTTTTCAATTGGCGATTATTTTAAAGATGAAGCTTTAAAAATGGCATATGAATTATTAACTTCTTCTGATTATTTTAATTTTGATAAAAATCTACTATATTTTACTATTTATACAGGAGATTTAGAATCAAAAAAAATATGGATGAATCTTGGTGTAGAAGAAAGTCATATAATAGAACTTGATGGAAACTTTTGGTATATTGGAGAAGGGCCTTGTGGACCAGATTCGGAAATATTTTATGATAGAGGAGAAAAATACGACCCAAATAAATTAGGCGTTAAATTATTAAAAGAAGATATTCCAAATAGTAGATATGTTGAAATTTGGAATAATGTTTTTAGTACTTATAATGCTAAAGATGGCGTTGAAAGAAAAGATTACGAAGAATTACCTAGTAAAAATATTGATACAGGTATGGGATTAGAGAGAATGACTTGTATTATTCAAAATAAAGATTCTAGTTATGATACTGATTTATTTGTACCAATAATAAATAAAATAGAAAAATTATCAAATAAAGCATATGGAAATGATAGAAATTTTAGAATTATAGCAGACCATATTAGAACTATAGTATTTGCTATCTCAGATGGCGCTACTTTTTCTAATGAAGGAAGAGGATATGTATTAAGAAGACTATTAAGAAGGGCGTATAGATGTGGTAAAAAAATAAATATTAATGGTTATTTCCTTTATAAATTAGTTGAAGAAGTAGTTAATATTATGGGGGTTCAATATTCGAATTTAATAGATAAAAAAAATTATATTGAAGATTTGATTCATAGAGAAGAAATATTATTCGATAAAACTTTGGAATCAGGAGAAAAAAAATTATGTGATATTATGGATTGCTCAAAAACAAATCAAGTATCTGGAGATATTGCATTTAAATTATACGATACTTATGGTTTCCCTTTCGAGTTAACTGTAGAATGTCTTTTAGAAAGAGGCTTTAATACAAGCAAAGAGGAATTTGAAAAATGTATGGAAAGACAAAAGGAACTTGCAAGAAGTTCTAGAAGGGTAATGGATAGTATGAATATACAAAGCCAAGAATTACTTGAATTTAAAGAAGAATCCACTTTTATAGGATATGAAGAGCATGAAACTAATACTACTGTAATAGGATTATTTAAAGATAATAAAAAAGTAGATTCTTTAAATGATGTGGGTTTTGTTGTCTTAAAAGAAACTCCTTTTTATGCTGAAAAAGGTGGTCAAGTTGGAGATACAGGAATGCTATTTAATAAAGATACTAGTATTGAAGTAGTAGATACTATTGAGGCTCCAAATCATCAACATTTGCATATGATTAATGTCGTAGAAGGTTCATTAAATATTGGAGATGAAATAACTGCTAAAATCAATTCTAAGAGAAGAGATTCAATAGAAAAAAATCATAGCGCAACTCATTTGTTACACAAAGCTTTAAAAGATGTATTAAATTCATCTATAGATCAGGCTGGATCAAGAATAGATGAATATGAAATAAGGTTTGATTTTTTATATGAAAAGAAATTAACAGATGATGAAATAATTAAAGTAGAAGAATTAGTTAATAGTATGATTTCTAATAATAAAGATACTATTATAGAAGAAAAAGATTTAGATGTTGCAATTTCAGAAGGGGCAGTTGCTTTATTTAAAGATAAGTATAATGATATTGTAAGAGTAATAACAATGGATTCATCAAAAGAATTATGTGGAGGAACACACGTTCATAACACTTCTATTATAAATAAATTTGCAATTAAGTCTTATGAAACAATTGGAGCAAATACATATAGATTATTTGCGGCAACTGATAAGAATATAGAAAATGAAATGTATGAAGCTATAAAACCATATAATGATGAAATTATAAAATTATTAGAAAAAGGCAAAAACATTTTAGAAGAAGCTCATAAAGAAGGAATTGCATTAGAATTTTATGTTAATTTAGATAATAAACAACCTTATTCTTATAAAGATGTAGTTTATAACAGAAAAGAATTAGAATATATTAAAGATAGAATTAAAAATTTAGAAAAAATATACAATATAGAGAAAGAACAAAAAGCTTTGGAAAATATAGAAAATTTATTAAATGAAGTTAAAGAATCCAAATATAAGTATTTAATTACTAAGGTAAATAATTATGATATGAATGTATTAAAAGTATTAGTAGATAGATTGTTTGAGCATATAAATGAAGGAATAATTTTTATTGCAAATGTAAAGGGTAACAATGTTAACTATTTATGTAAATCAAATATTGATATTGATGCTGGATCATTAATTAAAGAAGCATCATCTAAGAGTAATGGTAATGGTGGGGGTTCTAAATCATTTGGACAAGGTGGCGGAACTTCAATTGATAATCTAGATGAAATATTATTACAAATTGAAAATAAGATAAAAGAATAACATATTCTTTTATCTTTTTATTAATATATATTGTAAGAGAATTAATGAGTGAGTTCATTAATTTTTTTTGAATATTGATAAAAATATAAAAAAATGCTATTATGTATTTGGTGGTGATTATATGAGTTCAAATACTAAATTATTCGATGTAGATAGTTTAGATGATACAATCATAGAAAACACTTTAAAAGAAGTAGAAACAAGTTTAAAAGAAGTTGGATATAATCCAATAAATCAAATAGTTGGTTATCTTATGAGCGGAGATCCTGGATATATATCTAGTCATAATAATTCTAGAAAAAAAATAATGAAACTAGATAGAAATAGAATAGTAGAATTGATATTAAGAGAATTTTTAAATAAATGAGAGTATTAGGTTTAGATTTTGGAACTAAGACTTTGGGTCTTGCTATAAGTGATAATACCAAAACGATTGCTACATCTTTAAAAACATTAAGATATGAAAAAGACTATAAACAGTTATTTAATGAAATAAAAGAAATAATTGAAAAAAATAATGTGGATGAAGTTGTATTAGGATATCCAATAAATATGAATGATACAATAGGTGAAAGAGCTGAATCTACATTGATTTTTAAACAAGATTTGGAAAAATTTTTAAATTTAAATATTGTATTAGAAGATGAAAGATTAACCACTAGTGAAGCTACTAGGATTTTGATAGAAGCAGATATGAGTAGAAAGAAAAGAAAAAAAATAGTAGATAAGGTAGCAGCTTCTTTTATATTACAAAGTTATTTAGATAGGAGAAAAAATGGATCAAACCACTGTTAAAATAGAAAGTAAAAAGAATGAAATTAATGAATATGATGTATTGTTTACCATGAATTCGGATGAAACTAATAAAGATTATATTGTATATACTGACTATACAAGGGATTCTGATAAAAATATAAGAGCTTATGGTGCTATATATGATAAAAGTGGTAAATTATTTCAAATAAAAGATGAAAGGGAATGGAAAACTTTAGAAGAACTAATAATTAAGTTTAATAAAGAAGACGAGTAATACTCGTCTTAATAAATCAAAAGGAGATATATGATTGAAGAGATGAAGGCATTAGAAAAATATGCTGAAGAGTATAATATACCTATAATAGAAAAAGCAAGTTTAAGATTTATTCAAAAATATATAAAAGAAAATAATGTTAAAACCATTTTAGAAATTGGATCTGCCATTGGATATTCCGCTATAAATATGGCACTTGTTGATGAAGGTATTAGTGTTACTACTATTGAGAAAGATGATTATAGATATTTAGAAGCCTTAAAAAACATTAAAACTTTTAAATTAGAAGATAGGATTACTTTATTACTTGCTGATGCATTAAATATTGAAATAGATGGAAAATTTGATTTAATTTTTATTGATGCTGCAAAAGGTCAATATAAAAATTATTTTGAAAAATATTCCAACAAATTAAATAGAAATGGTACTATAATTTCTGATAATATATCATTTCATGGATTAGTTGAATCAAAAGAAAAAATAGAAAAAAAGAATTTAAGAAAATTAGTGGATAAAATTAAAGATTATATTACTTTTATTAAATCTCATGATGGATTTATAACAAAATTTTATAAAGTTGGAGATGGATTATCAGTATCCACTAGAAAAAATGAGTAAGTTATTATTAATTCCAATTAATAAAGGAAATTTTATTGATTTAAATAATAAAAATATTGATGGATTTATTATTGGTTTAAAAGATTATAGTGTTTTTACTAGCTATGATATTACAATTGAAGAAATAAAAGAAATATTAAAGTTAACTAATAAAGAAATATATATTTCTATAACAAAACCTTTATTTGTTAAAGATATTGAAAAAATAAGACCGATAATAAAAGAATTAAGCAAATTAAATATTAACGGTATTATTTATGATGATATTGGATTATTAAATGTTGCAAAAGATTATAATATTAAATTAATATGGAATCAATTGCATTTAGTAACAAATTATGAAACATGTAATTATTGGCAAAAAAAAGGAATAGATGGTTCAATATTAAGTACTGAGTTAATGTTAGAAGATTTTATAAATATTAAAAAGAATACTTCTTTATCTATTTTTGTATATATATATGGTTATTTACCTATGTTTGAATCTTCAAGAGAATTGCTTTCCAATTATTTTAAATATATGAATTCAAATATGAAAAATGATTATTATTATTTATATGAAAAAGAAAGAGATAAATACTATCCTATTTATGAACACAATAATAATACTTATGTATTAGAAGATATAATAGATGGAATAGAAGAAGTGAATATTTTAAAAGAAAACAAAATAGATTATATTATTTTAAATGGTCTAAATCATGAAGAAATGATATTTAATAATATTGTTGATAGTTATATAGAAGCTTTAGCTGGGAAAACTACTAGAAAAAGTAATAATAAAGGTTTCTTATATAAAGAAACTATTTATAAGGTGAAGAATGAATAGAAAAAAACCAGAATTGCTAGCGCCCGCAGGTGATTTGGAAAAAGTTAAGTGGGCTATTTTATATGGTGCAGATGCTGTATATTTGGGTGGAAGAGATTATAGTTTAAGAGCAAATGCTAAAAATTTATCTATAGAAGAAATAAAAGAAGCATCAGAATATGTTCATTCATATAATAAGAAAATTTATGTTACGGTAAATATAGTATTTCATAATGAAGATTTAAATAATTTGAAAGAATATTTAATTGAGTTAAATAATGCTAAAGTAGATGCAGTAATAATATCTGATCCAATAATTATAGACATAATAAATGAATTGAATTTAAATATAGAGATACACTTAAGTACTCAACAAAATACTCTTAATCATGAAGCTTTTAAGTTTTGGGAAAAAGAAGGTGTTAGTAGAATAGTACTTGCTAGAGAAACTTCAAAAGAAGATATGATAAGAATAAAAAAAGAAAGTAATATTGAGTTAGAAACCTTTATTCATGGAGCAATGTGTGTTGCTTATAGTGGAAGATGTGTATTATCTAATTATTTGACAAATAGAGATTCTAATAGAGGTGGTTGTAGTCAAATATGTAGGTGGAATTTTGAATTGTTTGATAAAGATAAAAATAAATTAAATTTTAATGAAGATTTTTCCATGGCAGTAAAAGATTTATCTATGGTAAAACATATAAAAGAATTAATAGATATAGGTGTTTCTTCTTTTAAAATAGAAGGTAGAATGAGATCTGTTTATTATATTGCAACTGTTTTAAATATATATAGAAGGATTATAGATAATTATTTTGAAGGAAAAAGTGATGAAAATATAGATGAAGAGGAATATGAATTATATAGATGTGCAAATAGAGAAGCTATTCCGCAATTCTTTATTTCAAAACCTGGAGTAGAAGGGCAATATTATTTAGGAAGAAATGAACAATCAAATAAGGACTTTCTTGCTATAGTATTAGATTATGATGGAAAAGAAATTACCCTTGAGCAAAGAAACTATTTTAAGGTAGGAGATTTAGTTACGTTATTTGGACCAAAAACCAATAAATTTGATTTAAAAATTGAATACATAAAAGAGGAAGAAACCTTTATAGATATGGCAAATCATCCATTACAAATAGTTAAAATAAAATGTGATACAAAAGTATATAAAAATGATATAATGAGAGTTAAGTTTTGATATTGACAATAATAAAAATTAATAGTAATATGTATAAGAATTAAGAACGGAGAGTGCATTTAAAATGGCAGGAAAAAGAGAAATATATTTAACAAAAGAAGGTCTAGAAGAACTTAAGGAAGAACTTAATGTATTAAAATTAGAGAAAAGACCTGAAGTAATAAAATCAATTAAAGAAGCCAAAGAATTAGGAGATTTATCTGAAAATGCTGAATACCATGCTGCAAGAGAAGAACAAGGCTTTTTAGAGTCTAGAATAAAAGAATTAGAGTTTATGGTTGGTAATGCCACTATAATTGAAGAAAAATCTACTGATAAGATTAG
This sequence comes from uncultured Muribaculaceae bacterium, assembly GCA_964609995.1. Lineage (GTDB taxonomy): Bacteria > Bacillota_I > Bacilli_A > RF39 > UBA660 > JAAYGD01. The sequence continues at coordinate 2,325 of CAZSTI010000013.1, read as the reverse complement.
AATAGGTTCTACAGTTGAAATTAAGTATATTGAAGATGAAGATGTAGATACTTATAAAATTGTTGGTTCTATTGAAGCTGATCCATTTGAAAATAAAATTTCTAATGAATCACCAATTGCTAAAGCTATATTAGGAAAGAAAGCAGGTATGGTAGCAACAGTAGAAAGTCCTAATGGAAAATACGATATAGAAATATTGGAAGTTAAGTAACTATTATTTAAATAATAGTCTTTTCATTATAGAGGAGGAAAAATGAAAAACGTTCATGAAATAGAAGTTAAAGTAGAAGGAAAAAAATGGGAAGATTTATTAACAAAATCTTTTGAAAAAAATGTTAAAGGAAAAAAGGTTGATGGATTTAGAGAAGGAAAAGTACCAAGAGATATTTATATAAAAAAATATGGTATTGAATCGTTATATATGGATGCAGTTAATGATGCTATTCCTGATGCTTATGAAGAAGTTGAAAAGAGTGGTTTAAAGCCTATAGTTCAACCAAAAGTCGATATTAAAAAAATAGATGAAAATGGTTTAGAATTAACATTTACTGTTACTGAAGCTCCTGAAATTAATATTAAAAAATATAAAGGGTTAAAAGTAAAAAAAGAGGAAGTATCAGTTACAAAAGAAGAAATTAAAGAAGAAATTGAAAACTTAAGAAAGCAATATGCAGAAATAGTTATTAAAGAAGGCACTATTGAAATTGGAGATACTGCTGTAATTGATTTTGAAGGATTCAAAGATGATAAACCATTTGAAGGAGGAAAAGGAGAAAATTTCCCTCTTGAAATAGGAAGCAAGACTTTTATTCCTGGATTTGAAGAACAATTAGTGGGTTTAAAAACTAATGATAAAAAAGATATAAAAGTAAAATTTCCAGAAGATTATCCTGCTGAAGAATTAAAAGGTAAAGAGGTAATATTTAAAGTTAATATTCATGAAGTAAAGAATAAACAAATACCAGAGTTAAATGAAGATTTTATTTTGGATTTAGCAATGGAAAATGTTAAAACAGAAGAAGATTTGAATAAGAAAGTAAAAGAAAATTTAACAGAAAAAAAAGAAATGGATGCTGATAACAAATTAGTTGATTCAATATTAGATGAAATTAATAAAGGTGTTACTTTAGATATTCCTGAGGAATTAATTAATCAAGAAATAGATAGAATGATTGCAAATTATGAAGAAAGATTAAAGATGCAAGGTATTTCTTTAGAACAATATTTAGAATTTACTAAAATGAATGAAGAAGAATTAAGAAAGCAATTAGGAAAAGAAGCAGAAAAAGGCGTTAAATATAGATTGGTAATTGAAGAAATTATTAAATTAGAAGACATTAAAGTAACTGAAAAAGAAATAGAAAAAGAATTGGATGAAATGGCTAATACTTATCAAATGTCTATTGAAGAAGTTGAAAAAGCTATGGGTGGAAAAGATTATTTAAAACATGATTTATTAGTTAAAAAAGTAATAGAATTCTTAAAGGAAAACAATAAAGAATAAGACAATAATTTGTCTTTTTTCTTTTTATATAAATTTTTATAATAAAGTACTATTTTTAATGGACAAATACTCTTTTTTCTTTTATAATAAAACTTAAATCTTTTTAAAGGAGGCCATATGAATTCACTTCCTATAATTATTTTTAAAGGTGAAGTATTACTTCCTCATTGTGAAGTTAGAATAGATATAAAAAATGAAATTGATAGAAAAGTTATAAAATATTCAGAAGAAGATTATAATAGTGAAATACTTATTATAACTCCAATAGATCAATTAGAAGAAACGATTGATTATAAAAATTTGCCAAGTGTAGCAACTGTAGGTAAAATAAAATTAAATGTTGCTATAAATGAAAACATTACTAGAATTGTGATTGAAGGTATTAAAAGAGTAAATATTGAAAAATATATTAAAGAAAAAGATTTTTTAATTGCAAATGTTAGGTCTACAACTCAATTTGCTTTATCCCCAAAAGATGAAAAAGCTTTAATAAGAAAAATAGATGTAGATTTAGAAAAATATTTGTCTAGAGCTCCTTATTTAAGTAATAGTATATTGGGTATAATTGATAATGAACATAGTATTTCTAAAATAGCCGATTTAGTAGCTAATTTTTTACCTTTATCTATAGAAAGAAAATTAGAATATTTAATAACTCCAAATCCTTATACTAGAACTATAATGATTATTGAAGATATTAGAAAAGAAGAAGAAATATTAGATATTGAACAAAAGATAGAAGTTAAATTAAGTGAAACATTAGATAAATCTCAAAAAGAATTTATTTTAAGAGAAAAAATTAGAATTATTAAAGAAGAACT